>NZ_JBEWQE010000006.1:0-289455 GCF_040538975.1 Flavobacterium sp. UW10123 | reverse complement strand
CAAGATTGTTGTACATCCATAATACTTACAACAATAGCTGGGAACACAGCAATCAAAGCAAGGAATAAAGATGTTTCCGAAACTATTAAAAATTTGAAAACCTAGATCGTGATCTGCCGCTTTACTCACAGATAACGGCGTTAAAAAACGACTGAATTTATCAGCTTCTTTTTCCCATTTTTTATCTTTTGTTGCTTCATACAAAAACCATAATTCTCCAGGCCAGAATCCGCTTGTCCAGTCTTTGTAGCCAACAAACTTCCACTCTTTGCTTCCATTTGGAACTGTACGCGGAGAGGTTCCATCATTCGGAATAACTTTTAATGTTTTAGAAGCTTGTTCTGCACAATATTCCAACTGTTTTTTAATATTAAACGAATTGTTTTTTTGAGAATAGCCTTGATTTCCTAAAAGGAACAAAGCTGCAATCAGGGTAAAAAATTTTGCCTTCATGTGGTTTCTTGATAAATAGTTATTTTAACCGATAAATGTATGAAATAAAGTAAATCGATTCTGGTTTTGTATTTTTTGCTCCCTAAAAACGGATTATTGATGCACTATTTTAAGACATAAAATCTAGTTTGCCATTCCGAGGAACGAGGAATCACACGAGAAATTCCGCAAAGTAATTTGCTAATCTTTGTCGATATGCGAGTGTGATTCCTCGTTCCTCGGAATGACAAAAAAGGCTTAATTTCTTTTAAAATTTTAATATAAATTTGCTTTCAACTAAACATTCTCTAAATTTGAACAAATCCAGAATCTACTACACCTTAATCTTTCTAAGCATCATTTTTCTCGGAATCCTTTCAAGAAAAATCTCTTTCATTCCATTATGGATTGGCGATTTTCTGTATGCTGTGATGATTTATTTTTTGGTTCGAATATTTCTTCCGTTTAAAAATGCTTTCGGAATTGCGTTGCTTTCTTTATTGATTTGTTACGGAATTGAGTCTTTACAACTGTATCAAGGCGAATGGATGATTGAACTTAGAAAAACTCTTTTTGGAAGATATGTTTTAGGCCAAGGATTTCTTTGGGAAGATATTCTGGCTTATACTTTTGGAATACTTACTGCTTTTATGGCAGAAAAGTTGACTTTGAATTTTCTCAATCAAAAGTCTGCGTGATTTTATCAATATTTAAGCTGTTGGCCATTGCCATGAATATTTGATAATAGGTTCCTTTATTATCATAGAGCTCATCATGAGTTCCTTTTTCTACACATCTACCTTTTTCTAAAACAATAATATTGGAAGCATCAATTATTTGGGAGATGCTATGCGAAATGATAATAACAGTTCTGTCTTTTTTAATGGCATCAAGAGATTTCTTAATCTGTTCTGTAGCAATGGCATCTAAGCTTGCAGTGGGTTCATCCAGAAAAATGATCGGCGGATTTTTGAGAAAAAGTCTTGCAATAGCGATTCGCTGTTGTTGTCCGCCTGACAGCAAATGCGCATCAGAATCGTAACCTTTTGGCAATTGTATCACTTGTTCGTGAATATATGCCTGTTTTGCCGCTTCGATTACTTCTTCTTGAGAAGCTTCGGGATTTCCGTATAGAATATTTTCTGCAACCGTTCCTTTAAAAATATGATTCTTCTGAAGCACCAATCCGATGTTTTTGCGCAGAAAATCGGTATTATAATCTGCTAAATCTACTCCATCCAAAAAAATATGACCTGACGATGGCAGATAAAATTTGTCCAGTAAATTGATTATAGTACTTTTTCCGGCGCCACTTAATCCTACTAATGCAGATGTTTCATTCGGTTTAACCGTAAAATTAATATCAAACAAAGCCTGAGTTCCGTTTGGATAAATAAAATCGACATTTTTCACTTCAATTAATCCAATAATTTTTTCTGGAATGTAATTACCGCTGGTTTCCACTTCTTTTTCTGCTTCCAGAATATCAAAGAATCCTTCAGAATAAATCAAGGCATCGTTTACTTCATCATAAATTCTATGCAATTGTCTAATTGGAGATGAAACATTATTAAAAAGCATAATATGAAACATAATCGCTCCAATTGTCATTTGATTATTCAAAACAAAATAAGCAGTCAAAATGATAATAATTACGACTCCAATCTGTTCGACAAAACTTTTTATGCTTTCAAAAATAAAGCTAGTCTTTCTCGTTTGCAGCTGATTTTCAGTCATTTCAAACTGAATCTTTTCATGGCGATCGGCTTCAGTCGATTCACGAACGAAAGATTTAATCACAGTTATAGACTCAATTAAACTAATGATTCCGTTATTTTTGGTTTCGCGATAATTGCGCATTCTTCGTCTAAATCCGCTTAATTTGGTTGCCTGCAATTGACTGATATAAAAGTAGATCGGAATAATGCATAAACTTACCAAACCCACATAAACATTAGCATAAAACATAATGCCCAAAGCCACAAAAGCATTGGCAAATAAAGGAAGAATATCTATAAAAAAGTTTTGGACTAGTCGTGTCAAACTGCTGATTCCGGCATCAATTCTAGTTTGCAGTTTTCCGCTTTCATTTTCATCAGAAGTATAAAACTCCATTCTGTAGCTTAGAATTTTTTCTACAATGGTTTGAGAAATATCACGCGTAATAAAAATACGGAGTTTTTCTCCATAGAATTTCTGTCCAAATTGAACCACCGAATTCACCAATTCTTTAGTTAGCAAAACAATACTAATAATCCCAAGCAAATGAAACCCTTTTGATAATGGCTCATGTGCCACCATCAAATTATTAATTGTATCTACAGTGTATTTTAGAATTATAGCATTTACCTGTGCCGCAAAAGATCCCAAAAAAGTAAGCAATAAAGTAGCAACAACCATCTTTCTGTAAGGCTTTACAAATGGCTGGATTTTTTTATATAATACCAATAGCTGCATTTATTTTATTTTTAGGCTGCATATCAAATATAAGAATTCTAAATTTGTGTTGAAAATCATTTAAAAACATTAATTCATATGAAACTCGTTTTTGCTTCGAACAACAAAAATAAAATAGCCGAAATTCAAAGCATGCTTCCTGAAGGCATCAAAATATTAAGTCTAGAAGATATTAATTGTTTTGAAGATATTCCAGAAACTGCGGATACAATTGAAGGAAATGCTATTTTAAAAGCCGATTATGTAACCCAGAAATTTGGCTATAACTGTTTTGCAGATGATACAGGTTTGGAAGTAAATGTATTAAATGGCGAGCCAGGAGTATATTCTGCACGTTATGCAGGCGAACAAAAAAATGCAGACGACAACATGAACAAGCTTTTGGAGGCTTTAAAAAATAAAGAGAATCGCAGTGCCCAGTTCAAGACCGTTATCACTTTAAATCTTGACGGAAAACAATATTTATTTACTGGAATTGCAAAAGGAGAAATTACGTTAACCAAAACAGGAACAAATGGTTTTGGCTACGATCCTATTTTTAAACCAGAAAATTTTAACGAAACCTTTGCAGAACTGCCATTAGCAACTAAAAACACTATTGGTCACCGCGGAAAAGCGGTTAAGCAACTTATTGATTTTCTGCGCACCACAAAATAATTGTTTAAAATACAACATTTTAAAGGCTAAATTTTACATTTCACGACGTATTTTTTGGCTTGTTTCTGCTTTTCTTGCAAAAAATTATTTTAATAAAAGTGTAACTTTTTGATAATCAATTCTTAACAAATACATAATTCTTAAAATTGCATTAGTTTATCTGAATAATTAACAGTAATTTTGCACCCTATTTTAAAACACATATGAATAAATTTGAACAATTAGGATTGAATGAATCGTTACTGAAGGCGATTTTAGATCTAGGATTTGAAAATCCGTCAGAGGTACAGGAAAAGGCGATTCCCCTATTATTGGAAAAAGACACGGATATGGTTGCGTTGGCTCAAACAGGGACAGGGAAAACGGCAGCTTTCGGTTTTCCGCTAATTCAAAAAATTGATGCCGACAACAGAAATACACAAGCATTAGTTTTATCGCCAACACGCGAGTTATGTTTACAGATTACTAACGAACTTAAAAACTACTCAAAATACGAAAAAGGTATTAATGTGGTAGCAGTTTACGGAGGAGCTAGTATAACAGAGCAAGCAAGAGAAATAAAGAGAGGTGCACAAATCATTGTGGCAACTCCAGGAAGAATGCAAGACATGATTAACAGAGGTTTAGTAAACATTAAAAACATAGATTACTGTGTTCTTGATGAGGCTGACGAAATGTTAAACATGGGATTCTATGATGACATTGTATCTATTTTATCAGATACTCCAGACGAAAAAAGCACATGGTTGTTTTCTGCAACTATGCCGCAAGAGGTTGCTAGAATTGCAAAACAATTCATGAGCGAACCATTAGAAATCACTGTAGGAGCTAAAAATTCAGGTTCATCTACAGTTTCTCACGAATTTTATTTAGTTAATGCTCGTGATCGTTACGAAGCATTAAAACGTTTAGCTGATGCTAATCCAGACATTTTCTCAGTAGTTTTCTGTCGTACGAAAAGAGACACACAAGCTATTGCTGAGAAGTTAATTGAAGATGGATATAGCGCTGCTGCGTTACACGGAGATTTATCTCAAGCACAACGTGATGGTGTAATGAAATCGTTCCGTGGAAGACAAATTCAGATGCTTGTTGCTACTGACGTTGCTGCACGTGGTATTGACGTTGACAACGTAACTCACGTTGTAAACTACCAATTACCTGATGAGATCGAAACATACAACCACCGTTCTGGACGTACAGGTAGAGCTGGAAAATTAGGTACTTCTATTGTAATTGTTACAAAAAGCGAGTTACGTAAAATTTCTTCTATCGAGAGAATCATCAAACAGAAATTTGAAGAAAAATCTATTCCATCTGGAATCGAAATCTGCGAAATTCAGTTGTTACACTTAGCAAACAAAATTAAAGATACTGAAGTTGATCACGAAATTGACAACTATTTACCAGCAATCAATAATGTTTTAGAAGATTTATCTAAAGAAGAATTGATTAAGAAAATGGTTTCAGTAGAATTTAACCGTTTCATCGCTTACTATAAAAAGAATAGAGATATTTCTGTATCTGGTGGCGAAAGACGTGAAAGAGGTGATTCTGAGCCAAGAGAATTTAGCAATAATGGAGCAGTTCGTTATTTTGTTAATATTGGTTCTAGAGACAACTTCGATTGGATGTCATTAAAAGATTACTTAAAAGAAACATTAGATTTAGGTCGTGATGATATCTTTAAAGTAGACGTAAAAGAAGGATTCTCTTTCTTCAATACTGATCCACAGCATACTGACAAAGTAATGGATGTTTTAAACAACGTTCAATTAGAAGGTCGTCGTATTAATGTTGAGATTTCTAAAAATGACGGTGGAGGAAGACGTGACCACAACAACCGTGGAGGAAGACGTGATTCTGGAAGAAGAGAAGGAAACTTCGCTCCAAGACGTGAAGGCGGATTCAGAAGTGACAGAGGCTCAAGAGACGGAGGTTCACGCGAAGGCGGATCACGCGACGGAGGTTTTAGAGGTGACAGAAACTCATCTTCAAGAAGAGAAGGCGGTTTCAGAAGTTCTGCCCCAAGAAATGAAGGTGGTTCAGATAGAGCTCCAAGACGTTCTGAAAACTTTGGCGATAGCTCAAGACCAAGAAGATCAAGAAGAGATTAATAATCTAATTTCTTAAAATACAAAATCCCAAATTCCAATTTTATACGGAATTTGGGATTTTTTCTTGTATCAAATAATCTTGTCAATGTCTTTGTTAATTTTCTTATAATTAAATTCCAAGACTATGAGATATTTAATCCCGATTTACTACTTTTAGAGCTTTAAATCAGGATATGAAATATTTCGCAATTTTCTTTTTTACACTTCTCGCTAACATTGGTTTCGCACAAGATACGCAAGATACACAGCCAACAGTTCCACAAAGAGTTTCAGGTTACGTTATTAATGACGACAGCAAACAACCACTTGCTGGCGTAAACATCATTAACACCAATAAAGTACGTGGTGCAAAATCTGACGAAAAAGGGTATTTTGAAATTGACGTACAAGTCAATGATACTCTTCATTTTTCTATCCTAGGATTTCAATCATTAAGAATCAGAGTAACAAACGACTGGATAAAAAATAAAGTAACTAGAATTCAGCTTACCGAAAAAGCAATTGCTTTGGAAGAGGTTGTTATTGCTCCTTTCTCTTTAACAGGATATCTTGAAATTGACTCTAAATTAATTCCAACAAAAGAAAACTACCGCTATAGCATTTCAGGTTTAACGCAAGGTTATGAAGCTGGAGAATATGCCCCAAATGCCTTTGGAAAAGTCCTTGGCTCGATTTTTAACCCCGCCGACATGCTTTATAATTTCTTTGGAAAGAACGGAAAAGAACTCAAGAAGCTAAAAGAAATGAAAAAGGATGATACCGTAAGAACGCTTTTAGAATCCAAATACGATCGTGAAACGGTTGCAGTTTTATTAGGCATCAGTAAGGATGAGATTCCTGAAATTATGCACCGCTGTAATTATTCTGATTCTTTCATCCAAACAGCAAATGATCTTCAGATTATGGATGCAATTAGCGCTTGTTACGAACAGTACAAAGTTTTGAAAAGAAATTAATATTTTTCCATAAAAAAATCCCCAATTTTTCAATTGGGGATTTTTTTTTAGTCGCAGTTTTCGGTCGCAGTTTCCTGTTTTATTGAACTGAAAACTGAGACTGCGACTGAAAACTATTTTTATTTAACTGGAATATTTTCTAAGATCTCAAGAACAAATTTCCAATATTTCTGAGCAGAAGAAATACTTGCTCTTTCGTCTGGAGAGTGCGCTCCATGAATAGTTGGACCAAAAGAAATCATATCCATATCAGGATAATTTGTTCCTAAAATTCCGCATTCTAAACCAGCATGGCAAGCTACAACTTTTGGTTGTTCTCCATTTTGCTTTTCGTAAATATCTTTTAAAACTTCTAATATTTCAGAGTTTACATTAGGCGTCCAACCTGGATAAGAACCAGAAAGTTCTACTTCGCATCCTATTAATTCAAAAGCAGAACGTAGTGAATTAGCTAAATCAAATTTTGAAGATTCAACAGAAGAACGCGTTAAACATCCAACCAAAATTTCTCCGTCTTTTATAACAACACGAGCAATATTGTTTGAAGTTTCAACTAAATCAGACATATCAGCGCTCATTCTATAAACTCCATTCTGAGCCGCATAAATCGCCCTGATAATTCCCTCTTGAACTCCTAATTCCATTACTTTTTCAGGCAAATCACCTTTTACGATTTCAATCGATAAGTTTGGTTCAGTTGTTTTATATTCTGCTTTGATATCAGAAATAACTTCCTGCATATCATAAACATAAGCTTCATCAAACATTTGAGAAATAATTACTTTAGCAACACTTTCTCTTGGAATTGCATTTCTAAGACTTCCTCCATTAATTTCAACAATCTGCAAACCAAAGTTTTCAAATGCATCAAATAATAAACGGTTCATGATTTTATTGGCATTTCCTAAACCTTTATTAATATCCATTCCTGAATGTCCACCGTTCAATCCTTTTACTGTAATAGTATATCCAACAGAACCTTCTGGAACTTCTTCTTCATGATATGTTCTTGTAGCAGTTACATCAATTCCACCAGCACATCCAATATCAATTTCATCATCTTCCTCTGTATCTAAATTCAATAAAATCTGACCTTGTAGAATTCCACCTTTTAGATTTAAAGCACCTGTCATTCCTGTTTCTTCGTCAACAGTAAACAAAGCTTCAATTGCAGGATGCGGAATATCTTTGCTTTCCAAAATCGCCATAATAGTAGCCACTCCTAACCCATTGTCAGCTCCAAGAGTTGTACCACGCGCACGAACCCAGTCACCGTCAACATACATATCGATTCCTTGCGTATCAAAATCAAAAACTGTATCTGCATTTTTTTGATGTACCATATCTAAATGTCCTTGCATTACGATTGGTTTACGATTTTCCATTCCTGGAGTTGCCGGTTTTCTAATGATTACGTTTCTAATTTCATCTTCGAAAGTTTCTAAACCTAAGCTGTTTCCAAAGTTTTTCATAAACTCAATTACACGCTCTTCTTTCTTCGATGGACGCGGAACAGCGTTTAAATCTGCAAATTTGTTCCAAAGCGCTTTTGGTTCCAGATTTCTTATTTCTTGACTCATTATATTTTGTTTAATGTTTAACAATTAAGAGTTTCAAAGTTACAAAGTTTAATTGCTTTTTGCCACGAATTGCACGAATTAGCACAAATTAAAACGGCTCTAAAACTGAATAAATCAATAATTACCGAAAATTCGTAGAATTCGTGACAAACTTTTTTCGATCATTCGATATTGTATTTATATTTACGTATCTAAAATTTACCTTGTGAGATCAAAATACGTTTTACCCTTATTTCTAATAGTTCAGATTATTTTTTATAAAATCCTTCCCTACTTTCCAGATTTTGTGGAAGGTTTTTATAGCAAAAACTTATTTCTTAGAATTTCCCATTTTTCAAGAACACTTTTAGGCAAAGTTCCATTTTCTGTTGGTGACATCATTTATGCTCTTTTACTAATTTCTATAATTAGCTGGTTTTGGAAAATCAGAAAAACTTGGAGAACAGATTGGAAAGATTACCTTTTAACAATGTTGGGTAAGATTTCTGTTTTTTACTTTTTTTTCCATCTGCTTTGGGCTTTCAATTATTATCGCAAACCTCTTTTTGAAAAAATGGAAATCAAAAGAGAATACACCGACGCTGATCTTTTGGCTTTCACTAAAAGATTAATTGCAAAGACGAATGAAGTTCAGTTTCAAATCACAAAAAATAAAAGCTCCAAAATTGTCTTTCCATATTCACAGAAAGAGTCATTCAACATGATTTTAAACGGTTATGACAATTTAGCAAAAGAACATCCTTATTTTAAATACGAAACGCTAAGCGTAAAAAAATCATTATTCAGTGTTCCATTGACCTATATGGGATTTGGCGGTTATTTAAATCCTTTCACAAACGAAGCTCAGATTAATTATTTATTGCCAATGTACACTTTTCCGCTAACCACAGCCCATGAAATGGCGCATCAGATTGGTTTTGCAAGCGAAAGCGAATGCAATTTTATTGGTCTTTTGGCTTCTGTAAAAAATGAAAATTTATATTATCAGTATGCTGGATATAGTTTTGCATTACGTTATTGTCTCGGGATTTGGAAATTTAAAAACGAGAAAATTTTTGAAGTATTAAAGAAACAAGTAAATCCTGGAATTTTAAAAAACTATCAAGAAGACCAAGATTTTTGGAAAAAATATGACACCTTTATTGAAGAAGGTTTTCATTTTTTATGGGATAATTTTTTAAAAACAAACAACCAAAAAGATGGAATGGAAAGCTATAATAAGTTCATCGATTTAACGATCAATTATTACAAAACAAGAGAACTATAATTTCTTTTGCCGCAGATTAAATGATTAAAAATGATTTCTAATCTCTTTTAATCATTTAATCTAAAAATAGAAATCATTAAAATCTGTTCAATCTGTGGCAAAAAAAAAATAAATTCAACTGTAACAAAAATGATTTCATAACTACTAATATAAATATGAGCGAAAATCTAGAACAGTCATTTGTTGCGCAGCTGCAGGCAAATCAGAATATAATCCACAAGATTTGTAGATTATATACTGCTGGAGAAGATGCTCATAAAGACCTGTTTCAAGAGATTACCATTCAGCTTTGGAAAGCTTATCCAAAATTTAGAGGTGACAGTAAATTTTCGACTTGGACGTATCGTGTTGCCTTAAACACAGCGATTACCTTATACCGCAAAACCAAAAGAACTATTTCGACCGTAGATTACGAAAACCATCAGCATTTTGTAAAAGATGTTGACTACAATTATGAAGAAGAAGAACAGATTAAACTGATGTATAAAGCGGTTTATCAATTGAATGACATTGAAAAGGCATTAGTTTTTATGTATTTAGAAGACAAAGATTATCAAGAAATAGCTGAAACCCTAGGAATCAGCGAAGTGAATGCGCGCGTGAAAATGAACAGAATTAAGGGGAAACTTAAAAAAATACTAAATCCTTAAAAATTATTATGAAAGAACTGGATTTATTAAAAAAGGACTGGCAAAAGAACTCTGATTCTTTTCAACAAATTTCTGAAAACGAGATCTACAAGATGATTCACAGAAAGTCATCTTCCATTGTAAAATGGATTTTGATTATCAGTATTTTTGAAATTTCGTTTTGGACATTTTCAAACATCTTTATCAATACAGACGATGTATTGCACAAAATGAACCATCCTGAAATTGTAACTGCTTTGGAATTTCTAACTTATTTCAATTATGTGGTTGTTTTAATTTTTGTTTACATTTTCTATAAAAATTACAAAACAATTTCAACTACAATAGCCACAAAATCCTTGATGAGCGCCATTTTAAAAACTCGTAAAACAGTTCAATATTATGTTTGGTACAATTTAGGGATGATTGTAATTACCGCAATTCTGAGCTTTTTTATTGCTTTTGTATACAATCCAGACATGGAGTTTCTTAGAGAAAAATTAGCCATGAACGGAAAAGCTATGTTTGTAACAATAGGTATCCTGATATTAGTAATTTTAGGTTTCTTCGGATTATTCTGGTGTTTCTATAGAGTGATTTACGGAACACTTTTACGCAGATTATATACTAATTATAAAGAATTGAAAAAAATTGATTTTTAAATCTAATATTCATTTTCAGAATCCTTGTAACTCCATCTTCTCATTTCATTAAGTTCTTCTTGCGCTTTGATTTCTTCAGCAGGAATAACTTTTAAAAATGATGGATGCTGTTCGATTGCGTATTCTACTTTTTCTACGATTTGTTCGATCGTGTCGTTTTCATAATCAATATCAAGAGGTTCTTTGATGATGAAAGATTGTAGAATTCCTTTTTTCTTCATTCGAAGTCCTTTCTTATCGAATGATCTACGGAAACCATCAATTACAATAGGAATAACGATTGGTTTATGCTGTTTGATAATATGAGCGGTTCCTTTACGAACAGGTTTAAATGATTTTGTAGTTCCTTGCGGAAAAGTGATTACCCAGCCGTCTTCAAGCGCAATTCTAATGTTTTCAGTATCATTTGGATTCACGTCACGTTTTTCTGTTACATCTACTCCTTTTGCTCTCCAAGTTCTTTCAACTGTAATTGCACCTACATAAGCTAAAATTCTTGGCAACAATCCTGCCTGCATAGTTTCTTTTGCAGCAACATAATAAATATTCATTTTGGGCTGCCACAAATAACCGATGTTCTTAATAGTATCTTGACGTCCAGATAAACTGGCGTTAAAAACATGAAACATCGCTACAACGTCTGCAAAATAAGTTTGGTGATTGGAAATAAATAAAACATTAGTATCTGGAAGTGTTTTAATAATTTCAGATCCTTCAATCTGCAATTCATTAAAACCTCTATATCTCTTATGAGTCATCGCACCTAGAATTCGGATCAACCATTTCTTGATGAATAATATATGCCCAAAAGGATTTCGTTTAAACAATCCCATAACTAATTTGTCTTATTTTTTTGTTAGGTCGCAAACATACAAAAATTATTCTTTTAGCAACACTATAAAACAATTTCTGCAATTAAGAGTTATCCAAATGAATATCAAATCGTTAAATAAACTTTATGGAACTTATTTCATCATCGCTTCTTTCAAGACATCTCGCAGTTCGCTCAAAATCATCGCTGTGGCTCCCCAAACAACATGATTCTGAATATTAAAGGCAGGAACTAAAATATTTGCTCCATAAGAAGTTGATAATCTGGCTTCGATAATAATATCATCATTTAAAAAAACAGACAAAGGCAGTTCAATAATTCCGGCAACTTCTCTTATATCGGGATAAAAAGAAAGTTCTTCTTTGGCAATTCCTAAAAAAGGATGCACCAAAAAATTGCTTGGTGGGATATACATAGGAGAAAAACGCTTAACTATATTTATTTTATCACTCGTAATTCCGACCTCTTCATGGGTTTCTCTAAGAGCCGTAGTTTCAAAATTTAAATCTTCCTTTTCATACTTGCCTCCAGGAAATGCAATTTGAGCCGAATGAACTCCGTCATAAGCATTTCTAACAATCAAAACCAAATGCGTTTTTTCTTGTTTGGGATAAAACAGCATCATTACCCCCGCCATTCTGGCATTTAGTGCATCAATATCAAGATTTTTTAATCCTTCTATACGTTCTTTTGGAGCCATTTTTAAATGTGAAGTTACTGCTGGCAGCTCTACTGGAATTATATTGGGAACATATTTCAAAAAGTCTTGAAAATTCATAATCAAAGCTTATTTTTGTATTTTCAAATAAAACATAAATATACTTCAGAAAACGCAGTACCACAAGTTTTCTGTTATTAAAGCCTAAAAAATGTACAGTAAAGAAGAATCGCAAAGAATAAAAAGAGAATTTTGGGTAGCGTTTGCCGAAAAATATCCTCGTAAATGGGTACTTTATGATACAAAAATTAAAGACTTTTCGTTTAAGTTTTATGTTGACAATAAAAAGGCTCAGGTTTTAATTGATATTGAACAAAGAAGCGATGAAAAACGTATTGCTTATTTTGAAAAACTAGAAGCATTAAGAAATATTCTGGAAGAAGAATTTATTAAAGACCTGGTTTTTGAGAAAAATCATACTTTAGAAAGCGGTAAAACTATCAGTAGAATTTGGGTTGAAAAACTTGGTGTTGGTTTCAGCAATAAAAACACTTGGGATACTATTTTCGATTTCTTCAACGAAAATATGCATGCTCTAGAAATGTTCTACTTAGAATATGATGAGTTTATTAAGGATGTAGAGAATTAAGACACTAAGGTTCTGAGGTGCTAAGGTTCTAAGATTCTAAGTCTTTTGTTTTAAATCAAATAATAAACCCTACAAGTTTTGAAAAAATGTCGGGTTTACTATATAAAAACTTAGCACCTCAGAACCTTAGTATCTTAGAACCTTATTATACTGTAATAATATTATAAACAATAATATGATCGTCGTAATTGATATATAACTGTTTTCTGTAATCCTGTTTTTTTCGGGTTATGATTGACAATTTACATTCTCGTCCGTCATTATCTTTGCAAATGAAAGAATAGGTAATATCAGTATCATTTTCTTCTCTTTCAATATAATCTAAAATATTAAAAAGCTGAATTTCCTGAGAATAAACCACAATTCTATGTTTATCGGTATCTAAAACCACCGAAAGATTTACTAGATCCAGATTGGACCATTGTCCCCACTTGCCTCTTTCGTTTTTTTCTAGAACACTAAATCCTGATGTTTTAAAATGATACGACTGACTCTGAACCTGTTGCAATCCAAAAGCTAAAAATAATAACAATATGTAGGGGCGTAGGGAATTCATAAAATTTTCTTGTAGGCAATTAAAACTCAAATGTAATCTTTTCTTTGGACGCCTTTTCAAATTCGGCTATCATTTGTTGCACAATTTGCTCAACTGGTAAGATTTCATGAATCAGACCTGCTACTTGTCCAATTTCTAATTCTCCCTCGTCCAAGTCTCCTTCAAACATTCCTTTTTTGGCTCTAGCTCGTCCTAAAAGCTGAACCAATTCTTCTTTAGATGGGCATTTTTGATACAAATCTTGAACATCCTGATAAAACTTGTTTTTTATTAAGCGAACAGGCGCTAATTCTTTCAATGTCAACTGCGTACCTCCTTCTATAGTATTAACTATGGTTTCTTTAAAATTATTGTGTGAAGAAGATTCTATAGAAGCTGCAAAACGGCTTCCGACCTGAACTCCATCTGCTCCAAGAACCATTGCAGCCAGCATTCCTCTTCCTGTGGCAATTCCGCCAGCAGCGATTAAAGGAATCTTAATTTTTTCTTTTACCATCGGAATTAAAGTCATCGTAGTGGTTTCTTCACGACCATTGTGACCACCAGCTTCAAAACCTTCGGCTACCACCGCATCTACGCCAGCGTCTTGTGCTTTTAGAGCAAAAACACTGCTACTAACCACATGAACCACTGTAATGCCTCTTTCTTTCAAAAATGAAGTCCAAGTTTTAGGATTTCCTGCAGAAGTAAAAACGATTTTTACGCCTTCTTCAACTACAATATTCATAATTTCTTCAATGTTTGGATATAACATCGGAATGTTTACTCCAAAAGGTTTATCGGTCGCTTTTTTACATTTTTGAATATGCTCTCTTAAAACTTCCGGATACATAGAACCTGCACCAATAAGTCCTAAACCTCCTGCATTGCTTACAGCCGAAGCCAATTTATAACCGCTGTTCCAGATCATTCCGCCTTGAATGATTGGGTATTTTATATTGAAAAGCTGAGTGATTTTATTCATTAAAATTATTGCTTGATTATTTTTCCTGTTTTATGCAGATTATTGGCATCAAAACTATAAAGATACAATCCGCTTTGAAGTGATTGCAAGGAAAGAACTGGATTTGAATTACTGATTTTTTCTTCTATTAATTTTTGTCCTAAGATAGAATAAATAGTTACCGATGCTGTATTATTTTCATTTAAAAAAGAAAACGAAACTTCATTTTTAGCCGGATTTGGATATAGCGCAAACGAAACTTCCGCTATAAAATCATCAACACTTAATGCTGCTCCGAAATTTGGAATCCCGTATCCGTAATTATTATCTGGACTAGCATATCGATCCGCAGATTGCAAAATCATCTGCCTGATTTCTTTGTTTGTTTTAGTTGGAAATGCCTGCCATAAAGAAGCCGCCATTCCTGCCATTATCGGACATGAAAATGAAGTTCCACTTGCTGTACCAATATTGCCATTTGCATCAGAAACAGTAGCTGATGCTCCTTTTGCCATAACATCAGGTTTTATTCTTCCATCATAACTTGGCCCGATTGAACTAGAACTTGCCCTCACTTTAGATGCATTAACAGAACCAATTGCTAGTACTGACACAGCATCTGCAGGAGCTCCAATATGTTTTTCTGACTGGTTTCCTTCATTTCCAGCAGAGGCCAAAACCAAAATTCCTTTACCAAAAGCAATTTCGGCACCACGAGAAATAAAAGTCGTAATTCCGTTCATATCGCTATAGGTATGATTGTATCTGATTTCATCTCTATCCAAAAAATATCCTAATGAAGTCGTAATTATATCAACTCCTAAAGCATCTGCTTTTTCAGCTGCTTCAACCCATAGCGATTCTTCTAATGGAATCTCCTGTGCATCAATTTCTGTAATAAAAAGATAGTACGAGGCATTTGGAGCTGTTCCTACCAAAGAATTTACCGTATAACCGCCCATAGTTGAAAGTACGGAAGTTCCATGGGAATCGCCCGTATAGAAATTGCTATTTCTAGTAGTATAATCATAACCGCCTAGAATTTTATTATTATTTCTAAGATTTTCAAATGGCTGTGCAGTATTGACGCCAGGAAAACCACCATCCATAACGGCTATAATTTTTCCTTCTCCAGTAAAATTCTGCTGATGAAGAACTTGTCCGTTTAACATCTGTATTTGATTCGCAGAATTTCCATACGAATAATCAATTGCTTCTTTTAACTGTTCATGAGTTTGGTTTATCGAAGTCTCAGAAACTCTTTTTCCTGTAGTATTTAAAGTTTTGTCGGCAAACTCTATTCTAGAAACAAAAGCTAACGTTTTTAAAGCGTTAATATTAGCCTGAGTTCCTTGAATATGAAGTGCATTCAGCCATTTTGACTGCGCTTTTACCGTAATCCCTGCGCTTGAAGTAATTTGATTTATATAAGAAGTTTCCAGAGGAGCATCTGTAATAGTCAAAGCGATATTCTGGTTCGTTCTTCGATCCAAAGCTCTCTGTGATAATTCGCTTAGCGGATTATCATAAAAAGCTTGCGCATTAGGTTTACCATTAAAATAAACCCACGCATCTTCTTGTGAAAATACCGTAACCGAAAGAAGTAATAAAAGAAAAGTAAAGCTATATCTCATCGTTTTATACCTTTAAGGGATTTACTCCCAAATAAAGTATAAAGCTAAGAAATTACTCCCGAACCAACTAATTCATTTTCTAAATACCAAGCAACAAATTGTCCTTCTGTAATAGCAGACTGCGGCTCTTCAAACTCCACATACATTCCATCTTCAAACTGATATAAAACAGCTTTCTGCAAAGGTTGACGGTAACGGATTCTTGCCATCACTTCCATTTTTTCTCCTGCTTTTAGCGTCATATCTTCTCTAATCCAGTGTACTTCAGATGCCCCAACAAAAAGTGCTTTTTTAAACAAACCCGGATGCTCGCTAGACATACCTGTATAAATGGTATTCGTATCTACATCAGTTGCAATTACAAACAAAGGATCTATTGTTCCTCCTACATTCAGACCTTTTCTTTGTCCAACTGTAAAATAATGAGCACCTTGGTGTTTCCCAACCACTTTTCCCATTGTTGGAAGATATTCTAATTTTTGAGATTCTAACTTTAATTTTTCTTCTAAAGAAAGATCAGCTGATTTCTCAATAGTATAGATCGGATCATTTTTATCAACCTGAACAATTTTACCCTCTTTAGGCTGCAATTTTTGCTGTAAAAATTCTGGAAGACGAACTTTCCCGATGAAACACAAACCTTGAGAATCTTTCTTTTCTGCTGTAACCAACTCCATTTCAGCTGCAATTTCGCGCACTTCTGGTTTTGTTAAAGCTCCAATAGGAAACAAAGCTTTTGACAATTGTTCTTGAGACAACTGGCATAAGAAATAAGATTGGTCTTTGTTAACGTCATTTCCGGCAATCAATTGATACACTGTTTTTCCGTCTACTTCAATTTCGCTTTTTTGGCAATAGTGTCCTGTTGCCACATAATCTGCACCAAGACTTAAAGCGATTTTCATAAATACATCAAATTTGATTTCTCGGTTACAAAGCACGTCAGGATTTGGAGTTCTTCCTTTTTCGTATTCGTTGAACATGTAATCAACGATTTTTTCTTTGTATTCTTCGCTCAAATCAACTGTTTGAAACGGTATGCCAAGTTTTTCTGCAACAAGCAAAGCATCGTTGCTATCTTCTAGCCAAGGACATTCGTTCGAAATAGTAACCGAGTCATCGTGCCAGTTCTTCATAAAAAGGCCAATAACTTCGTAACCCTGCTGCTGCAATAAATATGCTGCAACACTAGAATCTACTCCACCTGAAAGTCCAACAACTACTCGTTTCATTTTAAAATGTTTAATTTTTTAAGGTTGCAAATATACGCCAAATAATAGAAAATTTAAGCATGATTTTCATTAGTTTAAGCAATCCCACAGTAGATAAAACTTATTACTTTTTTAAGTACATTTAATCATACATTTTTATCCTATGAAAAAATACATTTACAGCTTATTTTTCCTTTTCGTGTTAACCTCGTTAAGTGCGCAGCGATTTAGCGCATCTTTGCCAAATTATGAAGCTTACAAGGCATTTAGAGGAAAACCTTTGTCTGATAAATTTTCGAATATTGAGTCTTTAAAAGTAATTTATGATCTTCGAAAACAGAAAATGTATTATTTCAACAGCAGCGTTATTCCTCTTCATTACGATTTTGTAGTTAATTATTTAGGATACATTCATGATCTTGAAGTATTCAATAATGAAAATTACAGCGATACGGAGAAAAACAGGGATTTTCTTCTCGGAAATTTAAATCACATTAAAGGAACTGACAAATGGATTTTCGAACTTGCTGCATCCGATCATATGCCTTTGCCTTTGATTGAACGTTTTTTTAATATGGTCAAAAACTCCACTTTTATTGGCGAAAAGCTAAAATTTTATCTAAATAATCCAGAAATGATGGAATGGTTCCAACAACAGAAATTCAAAATTCCGTGTGTTAAATCAGATTATATTTTTGGGGAAATTAAATATCAGGAAGTCGTTCGCGGCAGTAATATTGGAATTCTGAAGAAATACAAAATCAAAGAGTTAGAAACCGTCAAACCAAATTCTGATGAAATTGTTATTCTGGACGGAACACCAGATATTCTTCCCAACGTAAGAGGAATTATTGTGAATGAACTTCAAACGCCATTAAGCCATTTGGTCCTTTTAGGAAAAAACAGAAAGATTCCAATTATGGCTTACACTGACATAGAAAAAGACAACAATATCAAAAAACTGCTTTCTAAAAAAATAGAATTAAAAATAGAAGTTGATACTTTTTTTATCAAAGAAACCACTAAAAAAATCCCCGTTAAATCTGCTGGAAAGAAGAAAAAACTAATTATTGACAACAGTGTTACCGAATTGGTTAGTTTATCTGAAATTCCTAAAAAGGGAGTGAATTACATTGGTTCTAAAGCTCAAAACATGGCTTATTTAATTGCAATTTCAAAAGAAATTCCGTTTAAAGTTCCAGAAAACGCGCATGCCATTCCGTTTTATTTTTACACACAGCACATTCAAAAATCAACTATTTCTCCCTTAATTTCTGAACTTTTAGCTTATCCGCATAAAGATTCAACGGTCTGGATTAATAAACAATTAAAAAAGATCAGAGATGCCATTAAAAAAGAAAACGTTAATCCAGCTTTAATCGCCAAACTCAATGAAACTTTTAAAAATGCTAAATTCAAAAACTTTAGATTTCGTTCCTCTACAAATGCAGAAGATTTAGATGATTTTAACGGTGCCGGATTATACGATTCTAAAACAGGCATTTTAGGCGACTCTATTAAATCTTTTGAAAAAGCGATAAAACAAGTTTGGGCAAGTGTTTGGAACGAAGCTTCGTATAACGAAAGAGAACTTTTTGGAATTGATCAGCAAAATATTGCTATGGGCGTTTTAGTGCATCGTTCGTTTCCTGACGAACTGGCAAATGGCGTAATTATTACCAAAAATATATTTAGAGAAAACTTTCCAGGAATTACAGTTAATGTTCAAAAAGGAGAAAATTCGGTTGTAAAACCCGAAAAAGGAGAAATCTGCGAGCAATTTGTGGCTTATCATTTCAATGACGGAAAAGACGAAACCGATTTTGATATCGATTATACTTCCAATTCAAATCTAAATAATAATGAGCCTTTATTGACCCGAAAAGAAATGAGCAATCTGTATGATGTTAGCAAAAAGATTGAAACCAAAATGTATCGCTATTGGCGTAAAAACCAATTTCACCCCATAGATATCGAGTTTAAAATTGTTGGAGAAAAAAGAGATTTGTACATCAAACAAGTTCGACCTTTTAACGATTAATAGAATACTAATAAATCTATTTCGTTGGCCGCGGTGTTTATTAATACAATTCTAAAATCAAAATCTTCAATCTTAATTTTATCTTGAATTGATTTTCTAATTATTTCTGAGTTTAAAGAAAAATTTTCGTCAAGCGGAATTTTTACATCAACAGAGTTTAAATACTTTGAAGCTTTTTTATTAACGATAATTGAAGCCGCAATATAAAACCCGATGATAATGATTTGAAAAAACAGCAATAATTCAATCTTTTCAAACGGATACATAATATCGAGAATAGACAATGTAATCGTTGCAAAAAGAAAGATTATAGCGTTTACAGTAAAGGATTGTGTCCTAAAACGAAGTATCGAAAAAATAGCAAAGAGACCAAACCCTATTCCTACTCCAATTTCTATTTTAGTAAAAAGATAACAAAGCGAAAAAGTGCAAAGCCCGACAATGACCATCAATGGATTTATGGTTGCATTATCTTTTCTATTAGAGAAAAAATACAAAACCAAAATCGAAAAAAACAGCAGTAAAAATCGCCCTAAAAGTTCGTTTAAATCCATTAGTCAGAATAATTGATTACTCAAATGTAAACAATTTATTCTTTATCTTTTTGGAATTTAATCGATGAAAATCAAAACTGTATGTTCTGTTATTTTTTTGAAGCCCCTCCTTTTTCGGCAGCTTTATTGGTATTTTTCGGGTCACTCATATTCACTTCTTTTACCAGTTTCCCTTTTTGATAAAACTGCCAGATTCCAGCTTTTTTACCATTTACAAACTTTCCTTTTGAAGCAACAGATTTGTCTGAATCATAAAAAACAGCATCACCATTGTATTCATTATTTTTGAAATAAGATTCTTCTAAAAGCGTTCCGTCTTGCCCTATTTTTTTATATGGTCCTTCTTTTAAATCATTTTTATAAGTCATCTCTTCTGCAACTTGGGCATTTGGATAATAAATAGTTTTCAAACCTTCTAATTTCCCATTTTTATAATTCTCAACAGACATCAAAACTTTAGAAGCTTTATGATAATACTTCCATTCTCCCTCTCTTGCTTTTCCGATTTCTTTACCTTCGCTTACTTTATTTTTATTCTGGTCATAAAAAATAGTATACGAATTGCCATCATTGGCACTAAAATCTCTTGTAGCAATTACATCGCCTTTTTTCGTATCATCAAAAAACTTAAAAACACCTGTTTCTTTTCCGTGATTAAAAGTTCCTTCATAACGAGGACGTTTAGATTCTGTATAAGTACCTTTCCAAAGTCCGTCTTTTTTCCCAGCTGCGTCGACTTTATTAATATCGGTTTGAGCATTTGAAATTATTGATGATAGGAATATTAATCCGAATATGATTTTTCTTGAGATCATGGTAAATTCTATTTTTAAGCTTAACGAAAATCTTAATTATAAAGTATAATGGTATAAAAAAATCCCGATAAATCGAGATTTTTTTATTTAGAATTATTTCTTTTTCTTATTCTGAGCTTTAGCTGCTTCTTGCTGTTCCATTACTTCTTGAAGACGCTGTTGGAACTTACTTGGTTTCTTAGGCTCTCTTTGTTTGTTTTCTTGAATCTGAGCGTGAATTTTATCACTGTCTACAATGTAATTCTTGATAACAAACATAATTCCGATTGTAATTAAGTTCGAAATAAAGTTATATAAAGATAATCCTGAACCGTAATTATTGAAGAAAATTAACATCATTAATGGAGAAACATAAATCATGATTTTCATCATTTTTGCCATATCTGGCATACCTTCTTGCTGAGGAGCTGCCATTTGTTGGTCTCCAGAAGTCATTTTCATGTAGAAGAAAATTGCAATTGCTGCCAAGATTGGGAACAAACTGATATGGTCTCCGTACATCGGAATGTTGAATGGTAATTTTACAATCGAGTCAAAAGAAGATAAATCGTCTGCCCAAAGGAAGCTTTTTTGTCTTAATTCAAATGCTGCAGGGAAAAACTGGAAAGATGCATACATAAATGGAAGCTGAATCAATGCTGGAATACATCCTGCCATTGGGTTTACTCCTGCTTTGTTGTACAGTTTCATTGTTTCCTGTTGTTTCTTCATTGGGTCTTTTTTGAATTTCTCTCCCAACTCTGCAATATCAGGTCTTAAAACTTTCATTTTAGCCTGAGACAAGAATGACTTATACGTAATTGGCGACATAGCCAATTTGATGATAATCGTAAAAATAATGATTGCAATTCCTAATGACAATCCAATTGTTGAGCTTAAGAATCCGAATAACGGAATGAAAATCCATTTATTGATCCATCCGAAAATTCCCCATCCAAGCGGAATAATTTTTTCGAAGTTTTTATCGTAAGCTTTTAATGTTTTGTAATCTGCAGGACCCATATACAAATTCATTTTGTAATCGATCTCTCCATTTGTAAACGCTAAAGGCAAATTAGCTCTAAATTGTTTTGTAAAAACTGTATCAATTTTATCATCCTTAACTAAATCGTCAGATTGTAGTTTTGAAGTTTCAAAAGGTTTTTCTGTAGATAAAATTGTAGTAAAGAAATGCTGTTTAAAAGCTACATAACTCACTTTTTCAGGAGTTTCTTCTTTTCCTTGTCCGTGTGAACTTACGTTATTGTATTTTGATTCTTCGTATTTGAAATCGATTTGTGCATAACGGTTTTCATACGCAACGCTTTTTTCGTTTCTGTATGTTTTTAAATCCCATTGTAAATCAACTGGTTTAGCAGAATTTAAAACTCTGTTTAAACCTTGTGAACGAATATCAAAACCAACTAAATAATCGTTTGGCTTTAAGATGTATTTATATTCTAAAAATTCATTAACTCCTGCTTTCAAACGCATAGATAAAACTTGGTCTGCACCAATTTTTTCTAATGTTGGTTCGAAATACAAATCTTTAGAATTTAATGTTCTGTTATCTGTAGTAAGAAGCTGTAAATTTAAGTTTGAGTTATTGTTTTTGATTAACTCAACTAATTGACCAGAACCTTTTTTTAATCTTTCAAATTCTTTTAAAGTAGCCTCAACAATATATCCGCCTTTATTAGCAATCTTTAACCTTAATTTTTCGTTTTCGATTGTAGTAAAAGCTTCTTTTGCAGAAGGAAGTGTTGCAGAATAAGCAAATCCTCCTAAAGTTTTTTGCAATTGAGCCAATTGAACCGTATCTCCAGGAGTTACAGCTGCAGCTGGTAATGACGCAGTTTTAGCTTTATCTGCTTTTGCTTGTGCTTCTTGTTTAGCAACTAATTCTTTCTTGGCTTTTTCAGCAGCAATTTCTTTTTCAGAAGGCTGATTTTGATACATAATCCAAATCAAAATTCCGAAGATCAATACAAAACCAATGATCGAATTAAAGTCTAATTTTTTTTCTTCCATTATTAATTAAAAAAGTTATTCGTTTGAGGTAATTAGTTATCTGTTTCGTTTAAAAGTTACAACCTCTTAGAATATATTATTATTTTTTATGCGCATTTACCGCAGCAGCCACAAAGTTTACAAAGATCGGGTGCGGATTTGCAACTGTACTTTTGTATTCTGGGTGGTATTGTACACCAATGAAGAACGGGTGATTTTCAAGCTCTACGATTTCAACTAATCCTGTATCAGGGTTAACTCCAGAAGCTTTTAAACCTGCCTTTTGCAATTCATCAGCATATTTATTGTTGTACTCATAACGGTGGCGGTGACGCTCCGAAATAGTTTTTTCTCCGTAAATTTTGTATGCTAAAGTGTTTGGTTTAATATCACATTTCCAAGCACCTAAACGCATTGTTCCTCCTTTATCGGTTACATTTTTCTGTTCTTCCATCAAACTCACTACCGGATGAGACGTTTTATCGTTCATCTCTGTTGAATTCGCTTCTGCGTAACCTAAAATATTTCTAGAATATTCGATAACAGACATTTGCATTCCTAAACAAATTCCGAAGAAAGGAATGTTGTTTTCACGTACAAAACGAACTGCAGCAATTTTTCCTTCAATACCTCTTTCACCAAAACCTGGAGCAACTAAAACTCCATCTAAATAGCCTAATTTTTCTTCAACATTATCTGCATTGATATGTTCTGAGTGAATAGAAATAACATTTACTTTTGTTTCATTTGCAGCACCTGCATGAATGAACGCCTCTAAAATAGATTTGTAGCAATCCTGCATTTCTACATATTTTCCAACCAAACCAATGTTTACAGTTTGTTTTGGACTTTTTAATCTTTTTAAGAAAGTATTCCAGTTTTTAAGATCTGGAGATGCTTTTTTAGGCAAATCTAATTTCTTTAAAGCTACAACATCTAATCCTTCTTCAAGCATTAAGTTTGGAACTTCATATATAGTAGAAGCATCAATTGACTGAATAACCGCTTCTTTCTTAACATTACAGAATAAAGCTAGTTTTTGGCGTAATTCCTGAGACAATTCGTGCTCCGTTCTACAAACCAAAATATCTGCTTTAATACCACTCTCCATTAAAGTTTTAACAGAGTGCTGTGTTGGTTTTGTTTTCAACTCTCCAGCTGCAGCCAAATAAGGAACTAATGTCAAGTGAATAACAATTCCGTTATTTTCACCTAATTCCCAAACTAGTTGACGAACAGATTCTATATAAGGTAAAGATTCGATATCACCAACCGTTCCACCAATTTCAGTAATAACAATATCATAATCGCCAGATTTACCTAGCAATTGCATTCTGTCTTTGATTTCGTTTGTGATATGAGGAACAACTTGAACTGTTTTTCCTAAAAATTCTCCTCTTCTTTCTTTTTCAATAACCGAAAGATAAACTCTTCCTGTAGTAACGTTATTAGCCTGAGAAGTAGGAACGTTTAAGAAACGCTCGTAGTGTCCTAAGTCTAAGTCAGTTTCAGCTCCGTCATCTGTCACATAACATTCTCCGTGTTCGTACGGGTTTAATGTCCCCGGGTCAACGTTAATATATGGATCAAATTTCTGAATAGTTGTACGGTATCCTCTTCCTTGTAACAATTTTGCCAAAGATGCCGCGATAATCCCTTTTCCTAATGAAGAGGTCACACCTCCTGTAACAAAAATATATTTTGTTTGATTCATTCTGTTGTTGTTTGTAAGTAGTTGTGTAAAAAACTTGGCAAAAGTACAAATTTAATTAGACAATTTATCAATTCCAGAATGAGATAATTTTTAAAACTTTAAAGCTCTTTCGATTTAAATAAAGGTTTAAAGTTCTACCACAAGAAAACGAAATATTTTTCTATTTTTAGCTACAAATTCGCAACTAATAAACAATAACCTTATCAATTTAAAAAATCCGCTCTTTTTATGTTTTTGAATAATTACTACATATCATTTTTTCACATATGTAATATAAAATAAGGAAGATGCAAGGAAAATTTTCTCTACCAATAATTGATACTTGCTAAAGAGAAAAGTTTGGGCAAAAAAAAATATTATAATTTAAAAAAACACTGACTTGTACACATTTATGAATTCAGTCTTGAATTCTGTGGTATCACTTTGTTTTTTGAAAATTATAATATTTTGTATTTCAAACTTATACAAAAAAATCCAAACCGCCAAAGATTTTTCTTACTTTTATTTCAGAATTTAATTAATTCCTAGTAAGGAAGTATTAAATTATAAAAACAGAAGAGAAAAGAAATTACACTTATAGAGATATCGAAAATTAATATCATTCTAAATACGGAAAAAGAAATAATCCAATTGATCAAAAATCTCGCAATAAACTGAAAGAAAAAGAAACAAAAAATTTTTATAGAAAATGGATTGTAAGCGATTGCTTCTTGAAAATGAAATCGAAGAATTTGAGAAAAAGCTCTTGTAAGTCCGCGGCTTTTACAATATGCTAATGGCAATCCTTCACAGGATGAACGCAAACCGAAATTTAAATATGGTAGAAAAAAGCAATAAAAAAAGATAAACATAATTATGAAAATCAAAATTACATTTATCTTTTTATAAGAATCAATTTCTTGATAAACAGACATTTTATACAATAAATTACTTTACAGTAGTTTCAATTGTAGTCGAATCTACTTGTACTTTCACATTTAAAGAATCATCTGTTTGTATTTGTTCCACTTTGACAGAATCCAAAGCTCTCTGAATCTCATCTTTATGCTCTAAAGCCATAGAGCCAACTGAGCCTACAAAAATTGCAACCCAGATAATAACGAAAATTGTCGCCGCAATTCCCAAATAAAGACCAGCTTTTGGTAAAGAAGTCGATGCATTTTCTTTTTTTGCCTGATTTAAAGCAATTGCTCCAAATACTATTGCAAGAATTCCGAATAAAACTGCAATAAAACCAAAGCAAGGGATAAATGCCGCTAATACACCGATAATACCAAAAATTAAAGCGATAATACCTAGTGACTGGCCAGCATTTGAAGAAGGTAAATTGTTTTCCATAAAAATGTTTTTGTTAGTTCTGACAAAAATAGAAAACGACTAATACAAACTAGGGTAATCGAATCTAAGTTATCAACAATTAAATTAACCTTCCTTTTCTGAATTAAGGTTTTGGATATTGTTTTTTGATATTTCTAATCAATTCTTCCAATCCGTTCAATTTCAACTCATAAATCAATTGTAATTGCTGCCCTAATTCTCCTTTTGGAAATCCTTTATTATGATACCAAACCACATAATATTCCGGCAAATCAATTAGATACCTTCCTTGGTATTTTCCAAAAGGCATTTTGGTGTGGGCTAATTTTATAAGTTGTTTTTTGTCTTGATCCATAGTTTTTAAGAAGAAAGAAGCAAGAGGAAAGACTTATACTTTCTTCTTGCTTCAATTATATGCAAAGCTATTATTTATTTGCCACAGATTAAAAGGATTCTCACAGATTATTAAATCAAAGATTAAAAACTTAGAATCTCAGAATCTTAAAACCTTAGCAACTTTAAAAAAAAGAAGCAAGAAAAAAGAACCAATTGTCGTTCCTCCTTCCTGCTTCAAAAATATTATTTAAAAAAGTTCAGCACAGATTAGAAACCTCTGTCCCTTTGTCACTCTGAATCTTTGTCACTTTTTAATAGTGCCATCTCACGAAAGCTTCCATTGCAGCATAAGTTGCCAAACCTAATTGGTGATACAATTCTGCTGTTTCGCGGTTTCTGTCTTCCGCTCTTTGCCAGAACTCTCTTGCGTCTGTTCCTTGGAAAACAACTCCATCTTTTTGAGATTGGTGTTTGAAGATTCCGTGACGTTTTGCTAAAACCTGATCTGGACTCATTGGAACTGCCATTTCAACTTCGTCAATTCCCCACTCTTGCCAAGCTCCACGATATAACCACAACCAGCAGTCGTTCATGAATTCTTTTGGTTTTAAAACTTTTACCGCTTCAAAAATAGCATCCAAACAAACTTTATGAGTTCCGTGCGGATCTGCTAAATCTCCTGCTGCATAAATTTGGTGCGGTTTAATTTTCTCAATTAAATCAACCGTCAGCTGAATATCTTCTGGACCAATTGGTTTTTTCTCGATTGTTCCTGTTTCGTAGAAAGGCAATTCCATAAAGTGAATCTGAGAATCTGGAAGACCGACAAAATAACTTGTAGCTCTTGCTTCACCTTTTCTGATCAAACCTTTAATGTAACGAACTTCCGGAATATCAATTTCGCTGTTCTTTTTGTTCTGTAAGAATGCTTCAGCCTTTTTATAGATATCATCTGCTTGTTCGCTTTTGATTCCGAATTTCTCGTTGTAATCAATTACGAATCTTGCAAAACGTAATGCTTCATCATCAGCAACTGCAATATTTCCAGATGTCTGGTATGCTACGTGCACTTCGTGCCCTTGCTCTTGCAAACGCATGAAAGTCCCTCCCATACTGATAATATCATCATCAGGATGCGGACTAAAAATCAATACACGTTTTTTAGCTGGCTCTGCTCTTTCAGGACGATTTGTATCGTCTGCATTTGGTTTTCCACCTGGCCAACCCGTGATTGTATTTTGTAATTTATTAAATATCTTGATGTTAATATCGTAAGCCGGACCCGAATCTGCTAACAAATCACTCATACCGTTTTCGATATAATCAGCATCTGTAAGCATTAAAATTGGTTTTTTAAGATCTAATGCCAATCCTAAAACTGCTTTACGAGTTAATTTATCTGTCCAAACGATTTTCTCAACCAACCAAGGCTTGTTAATTCTCGTTAATTTTGAAGAAGCTTCTTTATCTAAAATAAAAACAGCATTATTATGCTCTTGCAAGAAAGAAGCAGGAACTCGGTTTGTAACTTCATCTTCAACAGATTTTTTTACAATGTTTGCTTTTCCTTCTCCCCAAGCCAATAAAATCACTCTTTTTGCTTCCATGATTTTTTTTACTCCAAGCGTGATTGCAGTTCTTGGTGTATTATTTAAACCAAAGAAATCTTTACTTGCAGCAACTCTTGTAATATGATCTAAAGCCACTAAACGTGTTTTAGAGTTTTGTAGCGAACCAGATTCGTTAAAACCAATATGCCCGTTACCTCCAATTCCAAGAATCTGAAGATCGATTCCGCCTAAAGCTTCGATTTTAGCTTCGTATTCGTGGCAGTAATCTGCAATTTGTTCTTTTGTTAAAAGTCCGTCTGGAACATGAGCGTTTTCAGGTAAAATATCGACATGATCAAACAAAAGTTCTTTCATGAAACGAACATAACTGTTGATTGAATTTGGTTCCATTGGATAATATTCATCCAAGTTAAAACTAATTACGTTTTTGAAACTCAAACCTTCTTCTTTATGCAGACGCACTAATTCAGCATACAAACCTTTTGGAGAAGAACCAGTTGCCAAACCAAGAATACATGGTTTTCCTTCTTTTTGTTTTTCTTTGATTAAAGCCGCAATTTCCTGCGCTACTTCTTTTGAAGCATCTGTTGAGTTTTCAAAAACAACTGTATTAATGTTTTCGAATCGTTTTTCGAAACCTGTTGCTTTGTCGATTTTACTTTTTAACATGATATATTAATTTTTATTTTTTGTTCAACTATTCCATTTCCTGTATTTATGCCCTTTTACAGCATAAAACAAAATCATTGCATAAGAAGGCAGCAGCATTAAATACGCCAATTGATTACCGCTTTTGGAAACGTCTTGCATATTTTTTGCAAGATTTGCAGAATTGATGCTTTCAGTGATCATTCCGTAGAATAATGGAAAAACTGCTCCACCAATAATGCCCATAATCAAAATGGCACTTCCTATTTTTGTATAACCTCCCAAATCCTGCAAAGCCATTGGCCAAATTGCCGGCCAGCATAGCGCATTTGCCAATCCTAAAAGCGCTACTAAAAGTATCACTAACGGTATATTTGGAGTTCCAGGCAATGCAATCATTATTTTTGGAGAAATCAAGACAATTGCCAAAACCAGAACTAAACCAAGCATTCCAGACACTTTTAAAGCAGTTACCTGAGAAACATATTTAGGAATCAAGACTATTCCAAGAACGTATCCAATAACCATTGCCGACATCGTAAATGATGTTAATTTTAGATAGAAATTCCCTTCTTCGCCGTAAACACCCAATTGTTTCCCGAAAGCTCCAATAGAATCTCCTGCTAAAACTTCGGCTGATAAATAAAGCATTAAAGTAATTACTCCTAAAACCAATTGAGGGTGTTTGAAAGCATTTTTAATCTGTTTGAAAACACTCAACTCAGAAACATTTCCTTCTTCGTCCAAATCAATTTCTGGAAGAGGAGAAAATTTCACCATTAAAGCTAAAACAGTAATAATCAACCCCATATAAAGATACGGTGTTTGTAATTGTAATGCAAGAGAATTTAATGCACTAGTTTTTGCAGCTTCATCCATCAAGGCAATTTTGTCTGCGGTAAAGTCTTGCATATTAGACAAAACCAAAACTGTAAGCACAATTGGCGCTACAAATCCTGCCAATTTATTTGCAATTCCTAAAACGCTGATTCTTGCAGCAGCACTTTCTCTTGGGCCAATTACTACTACATAAGGATTTGAAGCTGTCTGTAAAACTGCCAAACCAGTTCCCATTACAAATAAGGCCAATAAAAACAAAAGAAATGTACGACTAGAAGCCGCCGGATAAAACATAAAAGCTCCCGCGGCAATAATTAATAACCCTAAAGAAATTCCGTTTTTATATCCCACTTTTTCAATGATATAGGAAGAAGGAACTGCCATAACAAAATAGGCAATATAAAAGGCGAAAGTCACAAAGTAAGCTTGAGAAGAAGTCAATTCACAAGCTAATTCAAAAAACGGAATTAATGGTCCGTTAAGCCACGTTACGAATCCTAGAATAAAAAACAATAAGGTTAAAATCACCATTGGAACAATGGCGCTTTTTTTCTCTACTTGTAATGTACTTTGAATGTTTGTCATAATTTTTGGTTGATTTAGTTATAGATTTATTTAATTCAAAATCTAAATTAGAATCAACTCTCACATTATTGATTGCGTAATTTATGCAAATATCTGCATTTTTTTTGCAAAACAAAAGTACTACATTAAATTTCCTTATTCTCTAATTTAGATATGAAAGTTTTGTTAATTTTTATTATTCCAATTTAAATCAGGATAATATTTTGCCAAATATGTTTTTACTTCGGCAATATCTTCTTTGGCTGTTAAGTCTGGTACGTGCTCAGAAAATGGAATTCCGACAGTAGTTTGCGGATTTTCTTTAACGGAATTCAAAAGAACCGTTGGAAGCTCCTTTTCATCACGCTCCGGATGAACAGGACAATTTTTAAGATGTATATATAAAGTCTTGCCGTTAAACTTAAAAGCATTCATACTTACACGAATCTTACCTTCTGAATCTTTATATTGCTCTAAATCTTCTTCTGATGGTTTTTCTAAAATATCCAACAGCTGATTGTTTTTATCTAATTTCGCAATTGCAAAACGAGAAATACGCTCTAATGGAAAATCCATAGCATCGCGATCATAACCAATAAAAGCATTCGGACTTTCGGTTTCCCTCAAAGCACGCAATGCTTCAGCCGAATACAAATTATCGCTGTTGCAAACCGAATAAAACTGCGAATTTAGTTCTGGATATTGCTCTACAGCTTGAAACAAAGCATCTGCAGTTCCAAAAGGCTTTACTCTTCCTTCAGGAATATACTGAACCGCAAATGAAATATTGAGACCGTGAAAATCGTTATCCTTCATTTTACTTCCGTAAAATTCTTTAAACAATTCTCCTTGCTCTCCTATTATTATATAGATGTTTTTATAGCCAGCCTTTTTAGCATTCCATAAAAGATAATCTAAAAGAGGTCTTCCGCTTGCGCCAACACCTATTAAGCCTTTACTCCTTTCGTTGGCCTGCGCAATTTCTTCTGGAGATAAATTATTTATAACCGCTTCTTTTTTCATACGAGAAGAAGCTCCACCGGCTAAAATCACTAAACTGTCGTGCATTTTGTTTTAATTTTCAATATTATCAATAATTCGTACTCCTGGATCAACATTTACCGCATAGGCTTCTTGAGCTCCCGCGTGCAAAATCGCTTTTATAACCGTATCTTCATGTTTAGGATCGGCAATCACAACAATACTTCCACCACCGCCAGAACCAACAATTTTTGCTCCATATGCTCCTGCTTTTAATGCTGCGTTAACCATTGCATCAATTCTCGGAACAGTTATTTTCAGTAAATCACGCAACACTTCATGATGGCCATTCATTAACGCCCCAATTTTTTTAAGATCTAAAACTGGTTTTTCAAATTCTTTTAAAGCTTCTTTAGTATAATAGTAATTCTTGATAGCTGCTTCAAAAAATGGAATTAGACGATCTGGAAGACAATTTCGATATTTAGCCAAATCTTCAATTTCTGAAGCATTTAAGTCGAACTGCGGATAATTTTGCTTTACCAGATCAATCGCCATTAATGCATTTCCTTTTAATTCTCCAAGAAGACCAATAGTTTCCTTTGGAACACCTGAAACTCCTGTAATTAAACCTTTCAGTTCCGTACCTATTACATCAAAAGAAAACGGTTTTCTTGTATTAATGTAAACAATATTTCCAACGCCAATACTAAAATGATCCATCATTCCGCCAGGTTCCCCATGTTCCAAAACTTCAGATTCATAACCTAACTTTGAAAGAAATTCAGGTGTAACTTCGTGATCGATTCCAAAAGCTTCTATCAGGAAACGAATCCAAGCCATTAATAAAGCTGACGAACTCGATGTTCCAGAATTAATCGGAATATCTCCAGTAATTGTAATGGTATAACCAGATGTTGGTTTACAACCATATCTGCGCAAGACACGCAATGAGGATGCAAAATAATCTCTTGGTTCTAATTTTTCGAAAGCCTCGTGTATATCAATGATTCGAATTTCATTAATATCAATCATATTCAGAACAAATGTATCGGTCTGATTTTCTTTTGCTATTAATTTAATACTTCTATCTATCGCACAGGCTATAACAGGCAATCCTAAATAATCTTGATGGTCTCCAAAAAGACAGGTTCGGCCAGGAGCTAATGAGGTAATTTTTTTCACGTAAACACATTGTGTTAAAATACTGTAATTCAGTAAATTACAATATTACTAGGTTATCTTTTTATTTTAGTTTTTCAGTTTTGATTTCACGAAACTATAGATTATATTTTTATAAAACAAGAAAAAATAAAAAAAATGTGCTCGAACACACTATTTTTATGTTCTCGAGCACATTTTATAATTCTTACAGAAAATTTACATTTATTAACTCAAAGTTTTTATATTTGCTTATATGGATAAAAAGTACACAATTAAGGACATAGCGCAAATGGCTGGAGTTTCTAAAGGAACTGTAGATCGCGTACTGCATAATAGAGGAAAAGTCTCTCCTGCTGCACTCGAAAAAATCAATGAAGTTTTAAATGTAATTGATTACGAACCCAACTTAATTGCTCGAAATTTAAAAAGCACAAAAGTGTACCGCATTTGCGTTCTACTTCCAGACCCTGTATTTGACCCCTACTGGCTTCCGTGTGTTAACGGAATCCAAGATGCTATAACAGAATTTAAAGCTTATAATGTGGTTATTGAAACGCATTATTTTAACCCTGAAAGCACAAAATCTTTCTTAAAGACTCATGAAGCCATTGTAACCAAATCGCCAGATGCTGTTTTATTAGCACCGCTTTTCCATAAAGAAACCATAGAAATCATAAAACAATATGAAGAACTAGGAATTATGGTAAACACTTTCAACAATCAAGTTGAATCATCATCAATAAAAAGCTTTGTTGGGCAAGATTTATACAAAAGCGGCCGCGTTGCTGCGAGTTTAATGAATTTAATTCTGCCTAAAGGACAAATTGCGATTATCCATATTGACGAGAGTTTAAAAAACGCCATTCACATGCAAGAAAAAGAACGCGGTTTTAGAAGCTATTTTGAAGAAAAAGACCTTTCCAGCTTTCCTTTAACCACTTTAAAGCTGAAATATTCTAATATCGAAACTAAGCTTCCAGCCTTTATAAATGAAAATCCAGATTTGAGTGGCATTTTCATTACAACCTCTAAAGCTTACCAAATTGCTTCTATACTTTCAAACATAACAGACGAAAAAATTGCTTTGATTGGTTATGATCTAGTCGATAAAAATGTTAGTTTTTTAAACCAGGGATTAATTCATTTTTTAATTCATCAGAACCAAAAGAGACAGGCTTATTTAGGAGTCAGCACTTTAGTAGAGCACTTTTTGTTTAGAAAAGATATTCCGGAAACTATTTTGCTTCCTATTGACATTATCAATGTAGAGAATGCTTCTTTTTATGTTAGCTAAGAGAGTTTTCCACTAAGACGCTAAGGATCAAAGTTTTTTATTTAAATCTCGCAAAGACGCAGCTTTTTCTTTAAAATCTAAATTTAAAAACTTTGATCCTTCGCGTCTTTGCGGCTAATTATTTTATCAAAATGAATTTTCCAAAAGAAGAAGCGATATGAAAATTCGGTTCTGGAGTATTTGGATCCACCCAAGTAATCCAAGCGGGTTCGTAATTGCCATTTTTGTCTTTAGAAAATTTAGCCCTGTAAACCCCAGCTTCGATAATATTATCATGAATTAAATCTAATTCTTTTAAAGATACAACACTAATTGATCCTGCAACTGTAAAAGAAATTTCATCTGTAGAAGATTCCAATTTTATATGGTTTTCTGGCCATTTCCATTCATAATCAAAATCTTTATCCGGACGCGCTATAAAATCCAACAATCTGGTTGAAGGATCTATTTCTAAACAATAATACGGATTAAGCTTATCATTACTTCTAAAAAAAAGCTCCACACGATCTGAATTACAAATACTATCCACACTATTGTCTTTCTGATCCATATAAACATCAGTATCAAAAACTCTAAAATTAAAATAGAAATTCTCCTGATCCCAAAGCGCACGAAATTCAATTCTTAAAACTGGATCATTATTCCATGGAGAAGAAAAATTGGTTAAACAATTTGCTTTTTCCCAAAAAAAAGGATCCAAGATCTGAATCGTGTTTTTTTGATTTTTATCGATTATTTCTACGTGGTATTCTTTCAAAATTTTACTTCTTAAAATCTGTTAATTTTTCACTTTTAAAAAAGGTCAAAATGACCATTAAATCATTTTCTGAATTTGATATTTTTCTCAATAGCCAAGATAGTTCAAAAAATGTATTGAAAAGCAATCCAAATTCATAAATAAATCCAAAAATCAGCATCATTCCATTATAAGAAAAGACTGTTTAATTTTTACATTTCCCAATTAGTAATTGCGAAATTCACAAGTTTTTGACAATTCCTTATTTATATTTCAAAAAACCATCAATTTGACACACTCATCTTTTTTCAAATCATTTTAGAAATATCACAGCAATTTAAGCTAAAAAAAATGATTCGCACAATTTTATGTGCTCGAGAACATAAATTTTGTGTGTTCGAGCACATTTTTTGTGTTTTTTCTTGTTTTATAAAAATATAATCTATAGTTTCGTCAGAGATTAATCTTAAAACTAAGTTAATTATGAAAAATATTCGGTGATTTTTACGCTTCAGAAAAGCAAAAAAATGAACTAAACAAACGGTATTTAGAGCAAAAAACAAAAGCTCTAATTGATCTAAAAAAATAACACAATCAAAACACAATTAAAAAGACAAAATGAATTTCCAGATCAAAAAAGAAATCTAAAACCTACAAACAAAGAAAAAACAATTAAACATTAACCAAAACCAATTCAAAGTATGAAATTATTAACCCAAAAAAAGCCAAGAGATTTTCGGCTTAACAATTTATCCCGCAAAGAAATCGGAATAACAGTTCTCTCGTTATTAGTTTTTACATTTCAGGCTTCTGCAGCTTCTTCTATAAATATTTCGGATAAAAACAATACGGCATTATTTTTTGAAAAAACTGTAAAAGGTAAAGTAACAGACGAGAAAGGCATGCCACTTCCTGGCGCCAATGTTTTGGTTAAAGGCACTAACAAGGGGGTTCAGACTGATGTAGACGGAAGCTTTGCCATTACAGTTCCTGATAATGCTACAAAACTTGTGATTACTTATATTGGCATGGAAGATCAAGAAGTTACTATTGGAAGCGCCCCTCTAAAAGTTGTCATGAAAGAAGCAGGACAAAAACTAGAGGAAATCGTTATTGGATATGGAAAAGCGAAGAAAAAAGATCTTACGGGTTCAGTATCTTCTGTTGGAAAAGACAATTTAAACTTAGGTGGTACTGTAGCAAATGTTGGACAAGCACTTCAAGGACGAGCTTCTGGAGTTCAAGTACAGCAAAACAGTTATGCACCAGGAACTAGTCCTACAATCGTAATTAGAGGTGGAAACTCAATTACAACCTCAAATGCGCCACTATACGTAGTCGATGGTTTTATTACCGCAACTGGTGCATCTATCAGCCCAAATGATATCGAAAGTATCCAAATCCTAAAAGATGCTGCTTCTACTGCAATTTACGGTTCAAGAGGAGGAAATGGTGTTATCATGATTACAACTAAAAAAGGAAAATCTGGTAAAATGCAAATTGAAGGCGAGATTTCAGATGGTTTTCAAAACATTATTCAGGAACCATCATTGCTAAATGGGCAACAATATGCTTCTATTCAGAATGCGATTTCTGTTGAAAATGGAAGACCACCACTTTTTCCTTCTAGTTTTCCTATTGCCAACACTAACTGGTTTGAGGCGGCAACCCGCCCTGGTGAAGTTCTTAACAGAACACTTACCTTTAGCGGAAGCGATAAAACATCTAAATTTTTCTTATCTGGAAATTATTTGAAACAAACTGGAGCAATAGAAAACACAGATTTTACAAGATATAGTGTTCGTATTGGAACAGAGAAAAAATTTACAGACAAAGTAACTGTAGGAGCTAATGTATATGGAGCTGCAAGTGAAGGACACAATAGTGATTTTGGCGATAATATTTTAGCTCCACTGTTTTCTATTCAGACTGCGCCGCCTTCTATCCCTATTTATAATGCTGACGGATCTTACTACAAATTCCAAGGAAAAGATAATGCTTTGGCACTTTTACTTGAACCAACAGACCATACAATCAACCGATTAGTGAACGGTAATATGTTTATGGATTATGAAATCATTAAAGGCTTAACCTATCATTTTGGAGCTGGCGCAGAATGGCAAGAAAACATTCAGGGTAAATATACACCGCGAACTCTTGTTGCTGGTGCGGCATTAAACGGTACTGGATCTGAAGAAAACAAAACTTATTTTAGATGGACTACAGAACAATATTTGACTTACAAATTTAACATCAAAGAGCAGCATTCATTTACTGCAATGATTGGAACATCGAACCAAAAAGATACTTATGAAAGAATGAAAGCGTCTGGTTCCGGTTTTGCAAATGATGTGCTGACTTACTATAATCTTGAAAGTGCTGCTGTTTATTTGAAACCTGAAACACAAAAAATAGAAGCAAAACTTACCTCATTTTTTGGAAGGTTAAGCTATTCTTTTGACGATAAATATTTGGCTTCTTTTACTTATAGAATGGATGGTTCGTCACGTTTTGGTCCAAATAACCAATATGGAAGATTCCCATCTGGAGCTGTGGCCTGGAGAATCTCAAAAGAAGCATTTATGCAAAATTTTGAAACTCTATCAGAATTAAAACTAAGAGTTAGTTACGGTATTACCGGAAATGATGGAATTTTGGATTATGCCTTCCTAGCTGGTTTAAAACCTTGGAATACTACCATTGCAGACGGTTCATTTGAAGCTGGTAATGAACCTAAAAATTTAGCAAACCCAAATCTTAAATGGGAACAGCAAGCGCAGGCTAACATTGGTTTAGACATGGGATTCTTTAACGACAGACTTACTGCTACAATTGATGTATATAAGAAAAAAACAACAGATGCGCTTTTAGATGTACCTGTTGGAGGATGGTGGGGATTTGGTATCCAGACACTTAACTCTGGTACAATAGAAAACAAAGGAATTGAGATTGGTATAAGCAGTGAAAATTTCAAAAATGATAAATTCTACTGGAGAACCTCTTTAAATCTTGCATACAATAAACAGGAAGTAGTTTCATTAGCAGATAATGTTAATCAAATCAGTATCAATACTTCTAACCCAAGTGGTACTGTTTCTGGTCGTGAATTTACAAGACTTGTACCTGGAAAAGAAATGGGATTATTGTACGGATTTAAATATGCAGGAGTAGTAAAAACAGGAGAAACTTATGCTCCACAACCTTTATCAAAACCAGGAGATCCTAAATATGAAGATTTAGATGGTGATGGATTGGTTACAGCTAAAGACAGAACTTATTTAGGAAATTCTACTCCTCATTATATTGTTGGTTTTAATAATGATTTCAGATTCGGAGATTTTGATGTGAATCTGTTTTTCCAAGGTGCTCTTGATTACTCGGTTTACAATATGACCAGAATGGTTGGAGAATCAAGCACTAGTACAGATGCTTTGAATCGTTGGGTTGCTGGTACAAACGAAAATACTGATATCCCAAGAGATGGTTATTACAAAAGTACTTATGGTAGTTATGTAAATTCAAGGTTTGTTGAAGATGCTTCTTACTTACGTCTTAAAAATCTATCTATCGGATATTCTATACCAGAAAATCTTTTAAAACCAATCAAATTTATTGATAATATAAGATTATATGCAATAGGACAAAATTTATTGACAATTACAAAGTATTCTGGAAACGATCCTGAAATAAATGGTCATACTAATTCTGCCACAGCACAAAACCTTGGTGGAGGAATTGATTTCAACTCATTTCCAGCTTCTAGAACGTTTATATTAGGGATCAAAATAGCAATTCATTAATAGCTTTTTCAATAACATTAAATTTATCAAAATGAAAAAATATACAATTCTATTGCTTTTACTTGCTGCAGGACTACAATATTCCTGTAATGAGGATCTTGATCCTACAGTATATAGCAGTTTGACCACTACGAATGGATATCAAACCAAATCAGATGCTATCGCTGCCGTTAATTCTATTTATGGCAGATTAAAAGGCCCATCTGTAGGCGATAACTTTTCGTATTGGGCTACAAGACACTTTGCATTAACTGATATTGCAACAGATTTAGGACATTGCCAATTTGGAGGAGATCCTGGTCAATTGTCTTTAGGGACATGGAATTCTGCAAATGGCTTACTTTTAGAAGATTGGAACGCCATGTATAAATTAATTTCCAATGCTAACAATGCTATTTATTACATCGGAAAAATGTCTACTGTTTCGGATATCGAAAAAGCACAGTTTATTTCTGAGGCAAAATTTTTAAGAGCATCTGCTTATATGGATTTGACTGATTCTTGGGGGCCTGTTGTTTTAATGACCGAAGAGAACATAGCAAATCCAAGTTACTTAGCACAGACACCTCCAACATCTGTTGAAGAAATTGATGCTTTTATTATTAAAGACCTTACAGAAGCTGCTGCTATTTTACCCATAAACTATAGAGAAAATGCAATTTATGGCAGTAACGATGTTGGCCGTGCTACAAAAGGTGCTGCGCTTACTTTACTAGCAAAATTATATTTACGCAGTCATGATTGGCAAAAAGTAGTTACGCTTACTCAGCAAGTAATGGATCTAAACGAATACCATCTTTATCCTTCTTACTTAGGTTTGTTTAAAGAAAGTAACAAATGGTGCAGCGAAAATATCTTCTCTTCTTTAAGTGATGCTAATACAAATGGAACAGAATTATTAAACCACTTTGGTCCTGTTGATCACCCTGTTGTTCAAAACAGATGGCAGTATTATACTGTAAACTGGGATTTCTACAATACTTTTGGTGATGAAGATGAGAGAAAACAATGCTTTTTCCCAGAATTCATGGGAACAGATGGATTATTGCACAAACAAGCTCCATATTTAGGCGCAGAACCACCAGAAGGAGAACTTTATATGCAAGATGTTTCTACAAAAAAATATGCTGATGATGAAACGACTACATATTATGATGGTCATAGTGTAAATATTCTTCGTTATGCTGATGTATTGTTAAGCCGAGCTGAAGCCTTAAACGAAATCAGCGGGCCAACTCAAGAGGCAATAGACCTTATCAATCAGGTAAAAGGAAGATCGCATGCCAAACTTTTGGCTTTATCTGGCCAAACGCAAACTAGTTTAAGAGATGCTATCTTACAAGAAAGAGGATGGGAACTTTTCTACGAAGGAAAACGTCGTGCAGATTTGATAAGAATGAACAAATATGATGTTTTGGTAAATGCATACCATCTTAGAGTTGGTGAAGCAGCTTTAATCAAAATGCCGCAAAACAAATATTATACGTATCCACAAAGTCAGGTAGACCTTAATCCAAATTTAAGCAACGCCGATAGACAATAAGAACACTCAATCAAGAATAGACAGTTAAATGTCTGTCTATTCTTGATTTTTTATAACAATAAAAGTATTTTTCTGTTTCACAAAAAGAGCTTTTCAGATGATAAAAAAAATAATAGAAAAAGGAAGTTTTATTTTAGTCTTGCTGGCATTAGCCAGCTGTTCTAAAAGCCAAATTATCTCCAATATCAATATTGGCACTCATAGCAACAACGAATTGAAAATTCAGATCGATGTTACTACGAATGACCAAGCTCAGGTATATGCAGAATATTGGTTGGACAAAAAAGGAAATCAAAATAAAATAACCTCTCCTATTTCAAATTCTGGTTTAAAACATTCATTGGTACTTTGCAACATAATTCCAGAAACCAATTATAGTTTTCAATTAGTTACAGTTCAAGACGGAAATAAACAAACCAGTAAAGTTTATACTTTTAAATCAAGAAAGCTTCCAGAATGGCTTCAAAAACAATTCAAAGCTAATTGCCCGAAACCAGAATTATTGCCTGAGAATTTCAAAAAAGGCTTTATGCTTTTAGCTAAAAGAGAAACTCCAGGAACAGCTTACATTGTAGACTATAAAGGAAATTTAAGATGGTATCATACAATTGAAGGAACTGGATTTAAAGTGATTCATTTCACTAAAGACCAAACCATTCTTTCTATTTTAGGCACAAATGACGAACCAACAAGCTACGGAAGTGAAATTCTAGAAATCAATCTTCAAGGTGATACTCTAACTCATATTAAAAAAGGACAAGGCGATTTAAAACAGGTTCTTCATCACGAAATTATAAAAAAATCGGCTGACGAAATTGTTGCTTTAACTGTTGAGCAAAAAATAATAGATTTTACTTCTATTGGAGGAAAAAAACAAGATACAATCAACGGTGACGGAATTATAATTTTAAATAAAAAAGGAAAACAGCTTTGGAAATGGAGTGTTTTTGATGATTTAAATCCGTTTAAAGATAAGGATTTACTAAAAACCAAAAAGGATTGGACGCATGCCAACAGTTTGAGTTACGATAAAGATGGAAACTTTTTAATTTCTTTCTACAACAATGGTCAGATCTGGAAAATTAATTCTACAACAGGAAAAGTAATCTGGAAATTAGGAAAAGGAGGCACAATGAAAATGGCTCCAGATACCAATTTCTCTCAGGCGCATGCCGCACATATCGATCAAGAAGGCAGTTTATTGTTTTTTGATAATGGAGTCGACATCAAACAATCTTCTGTTTTTGCCTTAAAAGTGGATGAAAAAAATAATGATGTAAAGCTGGATTATCATATAAAATTGCCAAAAGATATTTACAACGACAGAATGGGAAGCGCTTATATGATCAATAAAGATCTCTTTTTGGTTTGTTGTTCTAAAAGACATATTACCGTTTTAACCAATAAAAAAGGTGTTTTATTATGGGCTTTAGAATCTGAAATTCCGCCATACAGAACCATCTTTATTCCTGAAGAAAAACTGAAACCTTTTCTTCTAAATTAAAAAATAGTAACCATGAAAAAAACAATTCTTATCGGACTTTTTTCAGCATTATCAATGGCTGTTTTCAATTCCTGTACCAAATCCAATTCTCAAACTTTGGCTTCAAAAGTAACCGAAGAAGAAGACGAAGGTTATATCACAATTGATACTTCCAAAATTCCTGATGATCAATTTGGAGAATCGGTTCGTTACGGGAGAGAATTAATGATGAAAACGGCTTATTATATTGGTCCAAACGGAATCAACGGAAAATATTTAGGCAATAAAATGAACTGCACCAATTGCCATCAAGATGCCGGCACAAAACCTCACGCATTCAATTTAATGTCTTCACATGATAATTATCCACAATATCGCGGACGCGAAAACAAAGTCCTTACTTTAGCAGAAAGAGTTAATAACTGCATTATGCGTCCGCATTCTGGAAAACCGCTTCCGTTGGACAGTAAAGAAATGGTGGCGTTTTTATCTTACTTTAAATGGATCAGCAAATTTGTTCCAAAAGATGGTAATTTTAAAGGAGCTAAAAATTTAGAAATCGAATTTCCAGATGTTGCTGCAAGTCCAGAAAGAGGAAAAGTTTTATTTGCCGAAAACTGCGCAAGATGCCACGGAAACAATGGCGAGGGAGTTTATAATGCAGACAAATCGGGTTACACCTATCCTCCACTTTGGGGACAATACGGTTATCAGCCAGGTTCAAGCATGCATCGAGTAATCAAACAGGCGCAATGGTTAAAAAGCAATATGCCTTATGATAAAGTACTGCTTGGAAAACCATATCTTACAGATAAAGAAGCTCTTGATATTGCAGCATTCGTAAATGATGATTCACAACATACAAGACCGAATCCAAAAACATTTGATTATGCTGATAAAATGGGCAAACCAATTGATTATTCGCACAGTCCTTTTCAGGATAATTTTTCAGAAGAACAGCATAAGTATGGACCTTATAAACCAATTATTGCTTACTGGAAAAAACAAGGATGGAAAGCCGTTTACTAAACTCAAAATATACTATTTAACCTGATTATACAATACAATGAAACTAAACCTAAACAACACAACGCTTTTAAGCAGAATATTGATAATGTGTTTTATCACGATCAGCATTCCTCTAACTGCACAAATTAAATATTCAGACGGAAATGACAGCTGGAATCCGAATCAATTAGGAAATCACCGTGCTGTAATTGCCTTTTCTGGCTCGGGAAATGTTGCTAAAACAACAATCGAATGGCGAAGACGAGACACAAATCCAGAACTTAAAAAAATTATCGTTCAGGATGCATCTGGAAAAGATATTCAGAACATCAAAACAGAAAACATCAATAGAGAAAACGGTACTATTTACTTCGAACCCATTTCTGGAAAAGGAACATACTACGTTTATTATATGCCTTATGTGGACGAAGGAACTGCAAATTATCCAAAGGGAATTTATCAGAAACCTGAAGACAAGGCCGATGCAAAATGGCTTTCTGCTATAAAAGCAAACTCAAAAGATAATGCTGCTGTAACAGAAATTCAGAGCGTGAATGCTTTCAACAGCTTTTACCCGATGGAAGTGATTGCTACAGCTCCTGAAACTTCGGCTCTTGTAGCAAAAAACAGCGGAAATTCTTTCTTAGTTTTCCCAGAAGATAGAGAACATTCTATCAAATTAAAATCGGATTTGCCGCAAAGATGGATTCAGAAAGGCATTCAAAACAGCTTTTCTGATACGGCGATGAAAGGTGAATATTTAGCTTTTCAATTGGGAGTTTATGCTCTTGAAGATTTAAAGAACATAAAAGTGTCTTTCACCAATTTAGTTAGCACAACTGGAGCAACAATTGAAGCGAAAGATATCAGCTGTATCAACACTGACGGAACGAAATATGACGGAAATCCTTTTACAAACACAGTTTCTGTTTCAAAAGGAAAAATTCAGGCAATGTGGTGCGGTATAGATGTTCCGCAAACTGCCGCTGCTGGAACGTACAACGGAAAAGCAACTGTAATTGCGGACGGAAAATCAAAAGAAATCAATCTACAAATTACAGTTTCTAATCAGGTAACCAAAAATGGAGGCATCGACAGTCCAGAAAAAATGACGCGTCTAAAATGGTTAAACTCAACTTTAGCGCAAGAAAATATAGTTATTGCTCCTTACACTCCATTAACGGTAAACAATTCTGAAATTGCCTTATTAGGAAGAAAACTGGTTTTAGCGCCAAACGGATTCCCAGCACAAATCCAGACTTTCTTTACTCCAGAAATGACTTCGGTAGGAACAAAAGCAAATGATGTTTTAAGTGCTCCAATAGATTTTCATTTTGTTGACGCTTCTGGAAAAGATGTACAATGGAAAAACAGCGGCGTAAAATTCACTAAAAAAGAAGCTGGAACAGTTTCTTGGGAAAACACTTCAACTTCAAAATCGGTTCAAATGGACGTGAATGCGTCTGTAGAGTTTGACGGTTTTGTACATTATATTGTAAAAGTTACAGCTCTTGAAGATGTTGCCTTTAACGACATTAATTTCCAAATGCCAATGCAGCCAACATCTGCAAAATACATGATGGGATTAGGTCAAAAAGGAGGCGATCGTCCTGCAACTTTTGATTGGAAATGGGATGTTGCTCATAAAAATCAAGACGGTGCTTGGATTGGTGCTGTAAATTCTGGATTGCAATTTTCTTTAAGAGACGAAAAATATAGCCGCCCTTTAAATACTAATTTCTATTTACAAAAACCTTTATTATTGCCAACTTCATGGGGTAACGAAAATAAGGGCGGTATTACCATTACACCAAACCAAAAATCGGTACTAGTAAATGCGTACAGTGGTGCTAGAACAATGAAAAAAGGCGATGTTTTATACTATAACTTCAACTTATTAATTACACCATTCCATACAATCAATACCGATTTTCAATGGGATACAAAGTTTTACCACAAATACAGCCCAATCGATTCTATTGCTAAAACTGGCGCAACGGTAATCAATATTCACCACGCAAATGCAATCAATCCGTACATCAATTATCCTTTTATTGAATTTAAAAAGATGAAAACGTATATCGATGAAGCGCATGAAAAAGGATTAAAAGTAAAAATCTACAATACCGTTAGAGAGGTTTCTAACAAGGCTTATGAGACTTTCGCTCTTAGAAGTTTAGGTCACGAAATCTATTCTCCAGGAAAAGGTGGCGGATTCTCTTGGTTGCAAGAACACGTTGGTGACGATTATATCGCAGCTTGGTTTGTTCCTGAAATTAAAGATGCTGCAATCGTAAACAGCGGCATGAACCGTTGGCATAATTATTATGTAGAAGGAATGAACTGGCTGACTCAAAATGTTGGTATTGACGGAATTTATCTAGACGACGTCGCTTTCGACAGAATCACAATGAAACGTATCAAAAGGGTTTTGACTAAAGACGGACATCCTGGAATTATCGATTTACATAGCGCGAACCAATACAACAAAAGTGATGGATTTAATAACAGTGCCAACTTATACATGGAGCACTTTCCGTACATCAATAAATTATGGTTTGGAGAATATTTCGATTACGAAAAAAATCAACCTGACTTTTTCTTGACTGAGGTAAGCGGAATTCCGTTTGGATTAATGGGAGAAATGCTTCAAGATGGTGGAAATCCGTGGAGAGGAATGGTTTACGGAATGACAAACAGATTGCCTTGGAGCGACGGCGCTGACCCAAGAAATATCTGGAAAGTTTGGGATTCTTTCGGAATTAAAGGTTCTGAAATGATCGGATATTGGAGCGAAAACTGTCCTGTAAAAACAAACAATGACAAAGTTTTAGCAACAGTTTACAAAAAGAACGGAACGGCCTTAATTTCAATCGCAAGTTGGGCAGATGCTGATGTAAATGTGAAATTAAATATTGATTGGAAAAAACTAGGAATCAATCCTGCAAAAGCAACAATTACAGCTCCAGAAGTTACCAATTTCCAACCTGCAAAAACATTCACAGTAAAAGACGAAATAACTGTTCCTAAAGGAAAAGGATGGTTACTTATTGTTAAGTAATTTAAAGACAATAACGATTACCTCGTCCTATTTGTCATTTCGACGAAGGAGAAATCACACAAGAAATTCCATACAGAAAATCGCCAATCTTTATCGATTTACGAGTGTGATTTCTCCTTCGTCGAAATGACAAAAAAGCAAAAAATTTAATGCCACAGATTACACAGATTACACAGATTACACAGATTAATTTGTATTACGCATAGATTAAAAAAAATCCTTTTAATCTGTGTAATCTGTGGCAAAAAAAACAACCACAAAAAACCAAGCTCTCCATCATGAAATTTAGACCATTACTATCCTTTTTACTCCTTGGAAGCCTTTTTGTCTCAGCACAAAACAAACCCACTATAAAAGAATACAAAAAAGTATTTACAACATATCCATTCTCAGATCCTGATCCGATTCCGAAACCAGATACCAAGTTTTATCCCTATTTCCGTTTTGATGGTTTTACAGATAAACCCGTTCAAAAAGAATGGAAAGTAATCGAAATTGAAAACGATTATATCAAACTGATGATTCTGCCTGAAATTGGCGGAAAAGTCTGGTCGGCTATAGAAAAATCTACAGGAAAAGACATTGTTTACAATAATCATGTTGTAAAATTCAGAGACATTGCTATGCGCGGACCGTGGACAAGCGGCGGTGTTGAAGGTAATTACGGAATTATCGGCCACACGCCAAACTGCGCCACTCCTGTTGATTATAAAATCATCAACCGAGAAGATGGAAGTATTAGCTGCGTTATTGGAGTTTTAGATTTATTGACGAGAACTTCTTGGAAATTAGACATCAATCTGCCAAAAGACAAAGCGTATTTTACCACAAATTCGTTCTGGTCAAATACAACCGAATTCGAACAGCCTTATTATACTTGGATGAATACGGGAATAAAAGCGGCCGAAAATCTGCAGTTTATTTATCCAGGACAAACTTATATTGGTCATAACGGAGATTACCATCCATGGCCAATTGACAAAGAAAACGGCAAAGATTTATCTTTCTACAAAAACAACAATTTTGGCGGTTACAAATCGTACCACGTATTTGGAAAATATGATGATTTCTTTGGCGGATATTATCATGACGAAGATTTCGGAATGGGAAGATACGGCAATCACGATGATAAACCGGGTAAAAAAATCTGGATTTGGGGATTGTCACAGCAAGGAATGATTTGGGAAAAATTATTGACGGATACTGATGGGCAATATGTAGAAGTGCAAAGCGGAAGATTATTTAATCAGGCTAGCGAAGGCAGTAATCTTACGCCTTTCAAACAGCGTTCATTTGCACCTTATCAAACAGATACCTGGACCGAATATTGGTTTCCTGTAAAACACACAAAAGGTTTTGTAAAAGCTAATAATTATGGTTCAGTCAACATTAAAAACGAAAACGGCTGGCTGAAAATCTATTTTTCTCCGCTTCAAAAACTAAATGAAAAAATTGAAGTTTTTGAAAACGATAAAAAAGTATATTCTAAAGATATTGCTCTGAATACAATGCAAACTTTTAAAGATTCCATTCAGGTAAAAGTCGATTCTAATAAATTGAAATTTGTTTTAGGCGAAAATAAACTCGTTTGGAATTCTGCTCCAGAAGACGGAAATATCAATCGTCCTTTAGAAATACCAAAAGATTTTGATCATAATTCAATCTACGGATTATATCTTCAGGGAAAAAATTATATCGCTTTTAAAGATTATGTTCTGGCTGAAGATAAATTAAATGCTTGTTTAAAATTAGATCCAAACTACGCTCCTGCCCTTTCTGCATTGGCTTCTTTGCAAATTAGAAAATTAGATTTTAAGTCTGCAGTCAATTTAGCAAGCAAAGCTTTAGCAATAGATACTTATGATCCTTCTGCGAATTATTTTTATGCTTTGGCAAACTTTCATTTAGGAAATACTACCGATGCAAAAGATGGTTTCGATATTGCAGCTGCAAGTGTTGAATTTAGAAGTCCAGCTTATACTGCTTTAAGCAAAATTTATTTAGCAGAAAACGATCTGCCAAAAGCGGTTGAATATGCTGAAAAAAGCTTAATCTACAATCAATACAATGTAGAAGGCTTACAGGTTTTAGCGGTTTTATATCGTCTGCAAAATAATTCAGATCAAGCAAATTCGGTTTTAAAAACCATTACAAAACTGGATCCGCTGAATCATTTCGCTGATTTTGAAAAATACCTTTGGAACAATTCAAACGATTCTAAAAATGCCTTTACTTCTGCCATTCAAAACGAAATGCCAGAACAGACGTTTCTTGAATTGGGAATTTGGTACAATAATCTTAGCCGAAAAGAAGATGCCATAAAAGTATTTTTTATCGCAGAACCAAGCGCTGAAATTATATATTGGAAAGCTTTCTTAGAAAACAAACCAGTTGATGTAAGCAAAATCAAACCGGGAACAAGTTTTCCTTTTAGAAATGAAACCGCAGAAATTTTGAAATCATTAATTAAAATAAATGATCAATACCAATTGAAATATCATTTAGGTTTAATTGAATGGAATCGTAACAGCATTTCAGAAGCTAAAAGATTGTTTTCAGAATGCGGTGCAAAACCAAATGATCCAGCTTTTTATGGAGCTAAAGCTTCTTTGTTTAAAGATGATGCTTCAATAGTATTGGCAAGTCTTCAGCAGGCAATAAAATTGGATCCGCAAGGCTGGAGATACCATAAAATGCTGGCAGAACATTACATCGCTCAAAAACAATTTGACAAAGCGCTTACAACGGCTGAATCTTTCTATAAAAAACATCAAGACAATTATTTGATTGGAATGCTTTACGCTAAAACTTTATTGCTAAACAAAAAATACCGTGAAGCTGATACGTTTTTAACCAAATTACAAATCCTTCCGTTTGAAGGCGCAACGGCAGGAAGACAATTGTATCACGAAGCAAAATTGATGCAGGCTTTAGCAGAAATCAAAAACAAGCAATACAAAAAAGCATTACAATTTATTGCCGATGCCAAACTGTTTCCAGAGAATTTAGGGGTTGGAAAACCTTATGACGAAAACATAGATGAAAGACTAGAAAACTGGCTGGATTATCAATGTTACAACAGTCTTGGAAACAAAGAAATGGCTTCTAAATCTTTAGATAAAATCGTCACTTTCCATCCTGTGGTTGATAATACAGTTATGAACTTCCTTCCGGCAAATCAATTGGTTTCGGCTTGGGCGATTGAAAAAACTTCTTCTGCACAAGAAGCTGAAAAATGGATTAAAACTCAGGCAGATTTATATCCGACAAATAAAATAGTTCAGTGGAGTTTATTGGCTTACACCAAAAAAGCATCGAATATTTTAAGCGAAGATGAAAAAGACGGCGAAGTCAGAATTATCGAAAAATTGTAAAGAACTTTCAAAACAATAAAATGAAAAAGCATTTTTTAAAATATACATTTTTGGGTCTTGCCCTTGTTCTGGCACCAAAAATAGAAGCACAAAACAAGGCTGAAAAAGCAGATGAATTATCTATTTACCGCACGACTCCATTAAAAACACATGATTTAATTCATACCAAATTGGAAGTTTCTTTCGATTACGGAAAACGTTATTTATATGGAAAAGAATGGATTACTTTAAAACCTCATTTTTACGAAACCGATTCGCTTAAGCTGGATGCAAAAGGAATGGATTTTAAAGAAATCGCTATTATTGACGGAAAAAAAAGTATTCCGTTGCAATACAAATATGACAATGAAGAACTTTCAATCGCTTTAAACAGAAAATATAAAAGCACAGAAAAGTACACGATTTTCATCAATTACACCGCAAAACCAGCAGAACTGAAAAGCAAAGCCGGCGAATCAATCACCAATTCAAACGGATTGTATTTTATTAATCCTGACGGAAAAGGTGACAAACCAACACAAATATGGACACAAGGCGAAACGGAAGCTTCTTCTTGCTGGTTCCCAACAATCGATAAACCAAATCAGAAAACAACTTCTGAAATTGCGATGACTGTTGAGGCAAAATATACCACACTTTCAAACGGGAAATTAACCTCCCAAAAAGTAAATAAAGACGGAACAAGAACAGATGTTTGGAAAATGGAACAGCCAAATGCGCCATATTTATTTATGATGGCCGTTGGTGATTTTAAAATCTATAAAGATTCATACAACGGAAAAGAAGTCAGCTATTATTTGGAACCGAAATATGCGCCTTATGCCAAACAGATTTTTTATAAAACGCCGAATATGATGAATTTTTACGGCAAAATGCTTGGCGTAGAATATCCTTGGGCAAAATATTCGCAAATTGTAGTAAAAGATTATTTTGGAGGTGCGATGGAAAATACTTCCGCAACAGTTCACGGAGAATATGTTCAAAAAACAGAACGCGAATTATTAGATGATAATCAAGAAAGTACCATTGCTCACGAACTTTTTCATCAATGGTTTGGAGATTACGTAACGGCTGAGTCTTGGTCAAACTTAACCATGAACGAATCATTTGCCACTTTTGGAGAAGTTTTATGGCATGGTCACGATGCCGGACAGGATGCAGAAGATAGATCTCGTTATGAAAAATTGCAAAATTATTTGCGCTCTCAAAAAAATGGTGATAGTCCAATTTTAGCACGTTTTCATTATAAAAATGCAGACGATATGTTTGATAATATCAGCTATTCTAAAGGTTCGATTATTTTATATGCCATGAAAAACCAAATGGGTGATGAAGCCTTTTTTAAAGGATTAAATCATTATTTAACCACAAATGCTTATAAATCTGGTGAACCGCATCAGCTGCGTTTGTCTATGGAAGAAGTGACAGGAAAAGATTGGTTGCCTTATTTTGAGCAATGGTATTATAATGCTGGAAGTCCGATTTTGGATGTGAACTACAAATACGTAAACGGAAAAATTATTATTACTATAAATCAATCTCAAGATAGTTCGGTCCAAACCTTCACACTGCCTTTAAAAGTTGATTTTTATGTAAACGGAACTAAAATAAGAAAGGATATTTTAATTAATAAAAAACAACAAAGCTTCACTTTTGACCTTCCTTCAAAACCTGAATTTATAGATTTAGATCCAGATAAAATCTTAGTTGGAGAAGTTAATGTAGATAAAAAAACGGCTGCTGATTATCTTTTTCAATATAAAAATGTGCCATCCTATTACAACCGAATTGAAGCGATAAAATTTGCTTCAAAAGATAGAAGTCAGGAATCACAACTTATTTTATTGGAAGGTCTAAAAGATCAACAGGAAGATTTAAGAGCACTGAGCATCAAAGCAATTGATTTAAATGAAAAGCAAACAAAAGATCAGGTTTTAAAAACGCTTCTTGATATTGCTAAAAATGATAAAAAGACAATCGCCAGAGCAAATGCAATTGTAAAATTAGCTTCTACAGGTGATGTTTCTTATAAAAGTTTAATGGAACAAAGCATTAAAGAACAGTCTTATAACGTAATTGCTGCAGGATTAACAGGATTAACAAAATACGCGCCAGCCGAAGCAGATAAAGCATTGGCTTCATTAGATGACGATACCCAAAAACATGTAACGCCATTAATGAAAAGATTTAGTAGTCAAAAATAATTATTGGAATCCTTAGAATCTGTTTTGTTTTTGAAAACCTCTCTAATTTGGTTCATTAGAGAGGTTGTTTTTAAAATAAAAAATTACAATCACAGCAAAATGAGAAATTTATTTTATATAGTTTTTGCTTTCTTATTAGTCTCTTTTTCCAATGAGAAAAAAGATGCTGAAACCGTCATTTCTGTTCCTTTGGCAGGAAATGCTTTCAGTTCTGAACATATTGACGGAAGCAATACAATTACAGACAATGGCATTGAAAATTGGACAAATCCTAAAGAGTTTTTCACTTTATATTTTAAGATTTCAAAACCTGGAACTTTTCAATTTACCGTTGAAGAATCTGTTGAAGTTTTTGGAAAATCAGAAGTTGAATTTTCTATAAACAACGAATCTAAAAAAGTAACGTTCACCACTTCAAAAAAAGTTGTTTCCATTGGAACTTGGACAATAAAAAAAGAAGGTTATGTTGCGCTAAAGATTAAAGGAATCAGTAAAACTGGTGATCGTTTTCCTTCTATAAATCGTTTAGAAATTTCAAGCAAAGATTTTGATGGAAAAATATCTTATGTCCCAAATAACGAAGGAAATTTTTATCACTGGGGACGTCGCGGCCCTTCGGTTCATTTAAACTATCAGGTTCCCGAAAATGTTAATGCAGAATGGTATTACAACGAAATTACCGTTCCTAAAAATGAAGACAAAATAGGTTCTTATTTTATGGCAAACGGGTTTGGCGAAGGCTATTTCGGAATTCAAGTAAATTCAGCAACTGAAAGACGAATTTTGTTTTCGGTTTGGAGCCCTTTTGAAACAGACGATCCAAAGAGCATTCCCGATTCACAAAAAATCAAAATGCTCAAAAAAGGAGAAAATGTACATGCAGGAGAGTTTGGAAGCGAAGGTTCTGGCGGACAGAGCTATTTAAAATACAGCTGGAAAGCCGGAACAACTTATAAGTTTTTATTAAGAGGATTTCCTGAAAGCAATAATTCTACGACTTACACAGCATATTTTTATGCGCCAGAATTGAACAAATGGTTATTAATTGCAAGTTTTAACCGTCCACAAACGCATACTTATTTAAAGAGATTTCATTCTTTTTTAGAAAATTTCGTTCCTGAACAAGGTGATTTATCTCGAAAAGTTCTATTCAATAATCAATGGGTTTGTGATGAAAAAGGGAATTGGACTGAAGTTAATTCGGCTCGTTTTACAACAGACAATACAGGCGCAAAAGGGTATCGAATGGACTTTGCTGGCGGGCTGGAAAATGATTCATTTTATCTAAAAGATGGCGGTTTTTTTGACGAATTCACAACACCAAAAAAGATATATACAAGACCATTAAACAATAAAAAACCAGAAATAAATTTCAATGCTCTGCCATAAATGACGAAGTATTGATCAACAAAAAACAAATTAATTTACACATGAAAACTACATTTTTTAAATCGGCAATAGTTCTTTTTCTTTTGTTTGGATGGACGATTGCTTCTGCACAAATGATTAAGACCAAAACACCTGCACGCCCAAAAGGACAACAAGATGTGCTGAGAATGGCAGCAGATCCAATCCCAACAGTTCGTGTTGCTTTCATCGGACTTGGAATGCGCGGTCCTGGCGCTGTCGAGCGTATGACACATATTCCAGGTGTAGAAATTGTGGCTTTGTGCGACATGACTCAGGAAAATACTGCAAAATCAAATGAAATTTTAACAAAAGCTGGTTTTCCAAAAGCGCAAGAATTCTACGGTGACGAAAATGCTTGGAGAAAAGTAACAGCTTTGCCAAATGTAGATTTAGTTTATGTAGCTACTGACTGGCTTCATCATGCTTCTATCGGAGTTCAGGCCATGAAAGATGGAAAACACGTTGCCATTGAAGTTCCGGGAGCTTTGACGATGAAAGAAATTTGGGAATTAATTGATACTTCAGAAAAAACAAGAAAACACTGTATGCAATTAGAAAACTGCGTTTATGATTTCTTTGAATTGACCACTTTAAACATGGCACAGCAAGGTGTTTTTGGAGAAATCCTTCATGCCGAAGGTTCTTACATTCACGGTTTACAGCCTTTTTGGGGAGAATACTGGAACAACTGGAGAATGGATTATAACATCAAACACCGCGGTGATGTTTATGCAACACACGGGATGGGGCCTGCGTGTCAGGCACTAAACATCCACCGTGGTGACAAAATGAATTTCTTGGTTTCTATGGACACAAAAGCGGTTGGAAATCCTGCTTACATTAAAGAAAAATCTGGACAGGAAATTAAAGATTTTAGAAACGGAGATCATACCATGACAATGATTCGTACCGAAAACGGAAAAACAATCCACATTCAGCACGATGTTACTTCTCCTCGTCCTTACAGCAGAATGTATCAGTTGAGTGGCACAAAAGGCTTTGCTAACAAATATCCATTGGAAGGTTATGCACTTGACGGAAAAGAATTAAGCGATGACGTAAAACCAAACCACGAAAAATTGAGTGCACACTCTTTTGTTCCTGAAGAAGTGAAAAAAGCGTTGATGGAAAAATACAAACACCCAATTGCAAAAGGCATCGAAGAACAAGCTAAAAAAGTAGGTGGTCACGGCGGAATGGATTTCATTATGGATTATCGTTTGATTCATTGCCTTCAAAAAGGGCTTCCTCTTGATATGGATGTTTACGATTTAGCGGAATGGTCTTGTTTAGGGCCATTAACAGAGATTTCTCTTGACAATAATTCTGCTCCCGTTGAAATTCCAGATTTTACTCGTGGAGGCTGGAACAAACTTAAAAAATTAGAGTTTTCAGAATAAAATAATATTGGTTAATTAGTTAGTAAGGGACAAGAGGGCAAAGTAGATGTTGCTCTCTTGTCTGTTTTAGACCATTCGTAAAATTTACATTGTACAAAAAATGTCGCTCCTCTGGAGCTTTACATTGTAAATGTCTATTCTTTGCTATAAATATCTAGCTTCTCCGAAGCCTACAAAAAAAGGAGCTGTCTTTTTGAGACAACTCCTTTGTTAATTATTTAAATAAAAAACTAATTCCAGTTGAAAGTAATTTTCTTTTCTATTTCACTGCTTAAGCTTAGAAAAACTGGGCAAGTCATTGCAGCGCGTTCCAGAATAGTTTTGCTTTTTTCATCAGCATTGCTTTTCATTTGAAACACAATTTCGATTGCTCCAATTCTTCTTGGTTCAGCATTCATAATCTTAGTTACTTCTGCTGTAGAACCCACAAAATCAACTTCTAAATCACGAGCTTTGATCCCCATAATCGTCATCATACAGCTTGCTAATGCGTTTGCTACAGTATCTGTTGGAGAAAATGCCTCTCCTTTTCCGTTATTATCTAATGGTGCGTCAGAAATGATTTCGCTTCCCGATTGCACGTGAATTGAACTTGTTCTTAAATCTCCTAAATAGGTTACTTTTGATGTCATTAATTAGCTACTTTTAAAGTTAAGTCAGTATCATAGTATAAAATGTAAACACCTTTGTTAGCGTGTCCGCCATCTTCTTTTCTATAATATTGAAATTTATTATCTACTTGTTGAGTCGTCATCAGATCAGCTGTTTCCTGAAATGTTTTTCCTTGCACCAAACGCATCATGGTATCAAACGTTACATCAAAACCTCTAGTTGCATAAGTCGTTGGATTAGCTTTGTTTTTTAGACGATATTGTTTTTCATAAATTAAAACTGGCTGTTCATCGCTTTCGCGAGTTACAGAAGGATACATTAATTTAAGCTTCACTAAATTATCAAAACTGATTTCGTCTGTATCCAATGTACTGTTTTGCTCCAAAATTACCAATTGAACTTGACACGTTTTCTGAGAATCAAGCAAAGCCTTAATCGTAGCTTTAACCATCGCTGTATTTCCTGTTTCCATTACAACATAGTTCATTCGGTTTGGCAATAATAAGCTTTTTAAGTTAGCCACATCCAAACCTCCAGTTTCAGTCAGAGATGCAAACGCAACTCCTTTTTGATTTTGTTTAATGTAGTTGATAACTGACTCTTTCTTCTTATCTACCACAGCAATAATATTTCCGTTTTTAGAACGCATATAGTCAAAAACTGAATTTCTAATTACGTCATTTGAAGGCACAGTTTGGTACAAATTATCAATTGGGTTTGCGCTATCTTTAGATAAAGGCGAAATTACAGGAACATTATACGAACGCAACATACTTGCTGCTGTTTCTGCGTTACTTTGGTAAAATGGCCCAATTACAGCATCTGCATCTTGAAGTTTCTGAGTCAAACCTACAACATTGGAAGTGGTTTTTGTTTCTTGCGAATCGTAAATCGCAACATCAATTGGCAGTTTCAATGTCTTTGCAGAATCAATCGCCATCAAAGCTCCAGAATAAAAATCTAGAGTCATATTTAGGAACTTATCGTTTTTAATTCTGTTAGCAGTTCCAGATGTATCACTTTGCACTTTTGCCATATTAAAAGGAAGCAATAAAACTACTTTTTTACGCTCGTTAATCCCTCTTTTTTTGCTTAATTCTACAATTTCAACATTTTCGTTTTCACTAGATTTTACTTTATCTACAATCTTAATTCCGCCTCCAGTGCTTTCTACAGGTTTATTTACCGAAGAATCTGCTGGTTTTTCAGTAGGAACTTGTGCAGCAATAATTGGTGCAGGTGCTATATATCCAGCAGGAACTTTCAGAACCATTCCTTCTTTTACACCTTCAGAAAGCGACGGATTTAATGCTACTAATTCCTCTTGCGATAAATGAAAAACTCTTCCTAAACTATAAAAAGTTTCTTTTGGTTTTACCTGATAATCCATATAAGTTACCGCTTTTTTAGAAGATTCAGCTGGCTTCTTATTTTCAACAGGTTTTGCTGTTTCTGTTGCAACATGTTCTGTCTTTGGAGCTGTTCCTTTTATTGTCAGCCTGTAACCAACTGGCAGACTAGAAACAATATCTGGATTACGTTTTTCCAATTCGTCAACAGTCATATTATACTGTTTTGCAATACCAAATTTTGTTTCTTTTGGCTGTACATCATGATACACATATTTTTCAGCACCTTTTTCCTTAGCAGGTTTTGCCGCTGCTTTTGGAGCAGATCCTTTTGCTGGAATTACCAATTTTTGTCCAATTTGAACACCATCTTTTTCTAAAAACGGATTTGCTGCTTTTAACGCTTCATCTGTAATTCCGTATTTATGCTCAATGCTCCAAAAAGTTTCTTTTGGCTGCACTTCATGGATAATGTCTTTACCAGAAGATGCTACAGTTTTTGTTTCAGAAACTTCTTTTTTTCCTTCTCCTGTTTTTGTCGGAATTAACAATACAGAATTTGGCACCAATCCTGTTCTTGCATCTGGATTGAGCTGATAAATATCAAAAGGGGTAACCTTAAATTTTTGAGCAATCTGATTAATAGTTTCACCGCTTGACACTTTATATTTCACTACTTTTTCCTGAGAAAAAGCACTTGAACTGATAAAGAATACAAGAGACAATAATGTTAAATAATATTTCATAATATGGCTTAAAACAATTTAATTTCTAATTTAAAAATATCTCACAGATTTATCCAAAAGCAAAATTCGAGCCGTTTGTTATTTCATTCAAAAATCATCTCAAATCGATTTCTACTTTGGCAATTACGATATCTTTATATAACTCATCTTCTTCTTTTTTCTTGCATTTGTAAAGCACTTCTTCCATGTTTTCGAATTTATCGCTGTAAACATAGTACGAAAGGCTGTTGATATTAAAGAAGAAACTAGCGTTAAAATCGCCAGAATCAATGAGTTTCATAATGAGCTTATCTCGGTCAACTGCGTCTGTAAATATACCCAAAACTAAGTAATACCCGTTCGAAACTTCTCTAAGATTATCATAAACTTCTATTTTTACTGTTTTATCAGCTCGTAACGGATTGTCTTTCAATTCTTGTCTCATTTCTTCTAACGAAATTGTTTTTGAATTTTCGACAGTATTATTATTTTTCTGTTTTTTGACTGCTTCGTCCTGATATTTTTTCAGTTTAACTAAAGCCAATTTATCATCAAACTTTCGAGCTTCCATACTGTAATATGAAGCTTTACTGATGTGTCTTTTCACTTCAATCTTTTTCTGATTATCAAGCGAATCAATTTTAGCAATTAAAAGCTGATTTTTTTCGTCTCCTTTTTGCTGGTCTTCTTTGTAGCGTTTAATTTCTTCTAAAGACAAACGCTGCTGCAAAGGTTCTGTATTAGCCTTTTTTTCGCTTTCGCGGATTTTCTTCTTGTACTCTTGATTTTCTTCAACAGCAATTTTCTCTACTTTATTCATCAAACCAGCATACACTTTTCTATTTTCTGCTAATTCTTTCTTTAACTGAGATGATAATTCATTGGTCTTGCTGATTCCTTCCGATGATTGTTTCTCCAATCTTTTTGATTCTTCAACATTCAAAATATCCATTCGTTTCAGTTCTTTCAAATCATCATTCATTGAATTGACAAGCGAATCTAATTTTGCCATTAAAACATCTTGTACATTTTTATTGGCTTCTAAAACCAAACGCAGTTTTTCAACAGAATTTTCTTTAGAACCGTTCATATCATTCAGATTCACTTTCAAATCATTGATTTTAATAATCTTTTGATTCATTTCTTTTTGAACAACCAAACGATCTTTTAAATCTTCTATTTCAACTGTTTTGGCTTTTGTTTTCTCGACAACAACTTGTTTTTCAGCCAAAGCTAACATCAGTTCTTCGCTTTCATTTGTCGGTTGAATTCCTTTTGTATTAATGGCCAATTTATTACCAACAATTAATCCGTTTACGATTTCTGGATTTTGAGATTCTAATTGATCAATTGAGATTCCGTATTTCTTAGCAATCGAAAACTTGGTTTCTTTTGGTTCAACGATATGAAAAACTGTTTCCTGATTGATGACACGAACTCTTCCGTCTAAAGTTTTTCTTTTGTTTGGAATTGAAATGGTCTGACCAATCTGCAATCCATTAATCAAGATATCTCTGTTTAGATTTTCTAAATCTTGAACCGACACATTATATTGTCTTGCAATGCTGAACAAAGATTCTTTTGCTACAACTTGATGCATTGTTTTTGAAGAAATAGCGATTTCTTGTTTTGAAGAATGATCTGAATTTTGAGGAATAATCAGTTCCTGACCAATTTGAAGTCCGCTGGCCAAAATTTCCTGATTAGCATTCTGAATGGCTTCAACCGAAACATGATATTGTTTTGATAAACCAAACAATGTTTCTTTTGGCGCAACAATATGGGTTTGCTGCTTTGAAGTTGTAATTTCTAAATTGTGAATTGGAATCTTTAATACCTGATTGTCTTTGATTCCGTTTTGCGATTCGGGGTTGAGTTTGTAAATCTCATCGATAGAAACCTTATACTTTTGGGCAATAAAATAAGCGGTTTCACCTTTTTGAATCTTGTGCTCGATAATTGAATCTTGCGCAGTTATTTTGTTAAAAGACAAAATAAACACAAGAGAAATTGTTAAAAGTTCTCTCATAAATAGTAGGTTATAAAAAATTAAGGCCTTACAAATGTAAGACCTTAATTTTAAATTATGCTACTATTCCCACTCAATTGTTGCAGGTGGTTTTGAACTAATATCGTAAACTACACGATTCACGCCTTTTACTTTATTGATGATATCGTTAGACACTTTCATCAAGAAATCGTAAGGTAAGTGAACCCAGTCAGCAGTCATACCATCTGTTGATTCCACAGCTCTAAGCGCCACTACTTTTTCGTAAGTACGCTCATCACCCATAACTCCAACAGAGTTTACAGGAAGCAAAATTGCTCCAGCCTGCCAAACTTTATCGTATAATCCCCAAGATTTTAATCCTTCGATAAATACAGAATCTACGTCTTGTAAAATTCTAACTTTCTCTGGAGTAATATCTCCTAAAATTCTAATAGATAATCCTGGTCCAGGGAAAGGGTGTCTTCCTAATAATTCAGGATCTATTCCTAATGTAGCTCCTACTCTACGAACCTCGTCTTTAAACAACATTCTAAGCGGTTCTACAATTTTTAATTTCATATAATCTGGCAATCCACCAACGTTGTGGTGAGATTTAATAGTTGCAGATGGTCCTTTTACCGAAACAGATTCGATAACGTCTGGGTAAATTGTTCCTTGTGCCAACCATTTTACGTCTTCTAAAAGGTGTGATTCATCATCAAAAACTTCGATAAATACACGACCAATTGTTTTTCGTTTTGTTTCAGGATCACTGATTCCGGCTAATTCGCCAAGGAAACGATCTCCAGCGTCAACTCCTTTTACATTTAATCCCATTCCTTTGTATTGATCTAATACATTTTGGAATTCGTTTTTACGCAAAAGTCCGTTGTTAACGAAGATGCAATATAAATTTTGTCCGATTGCTTTGTTTAATAAAACTGCCGCTACAGTAGAATCTACTCCTCCAGATAAACCAAGAACAACTTTATCGTTTCCTAATTTCTCTTTTAATTCTGCTACCATTTCGTCAACGAAAGCATTTGGAGTAAAGTTTTGAGGAACTTCAGCAATTTTCACTAAGAAGTTTTCCAACATCTGTTTTCCATCCGTTGAATGGTAAACTTCTGGGTGGTATTGAATTGCATAAGTAGTTTCGCCTTCAATTTTGTAAGCAGCGTATTCTACATCATGCGTGCTAGCTAATTTTACTGCATTTGTTGGAAGCGCTTTGATACTATCACTATGGCTCATCCAAACTTGGCTGTTTTCTGAAATTCCTTCAAAGAAAGTTTCGCCTTCTTTAATATAAGACAAGTTAGCTCTTCCGTATTCTCTTGTATTTGAAGCTGCCACTTCTCCACCGCTGAAATGAGCTAAATATTGTGCTCCATAACAAACAGCAAGTAAGGGCATTTTACCTCTAATTTGCGATAAATCAGGATGTGGTGCATCTTCTCCTCTAACAGAGAAAGGGCTTCCTCCTAAAATTACGGCTTTATAACTTGATAAATCACTTGGAATGTGATTGTAAGGAAAAATTTCGCAGAATATATTTAATTCGCGAACTCTACGCGCAATAAGCTGAGTATATTGCGATCCGAAATCTAAAATAAGTACGTTGTGTTGCATGCGCAAAAGTACTTTTTATATTCGAAATTCAAAAATCGGAACGTTGAAAAAATAAATATTTTTTTTCAACGTTCCGATTTTTAGGTACAAAGGCTCAGAGTTACAAAGGTCCAAAGTTTTTTTTCTTTGTCCCTTTGAACCTTTGTAACTTTGAACCTAGAAAAAAGAAATCCAAAAACTCCAAAAATTCGTATCTAACGAAAAACCCAATTTTAAATCAACTATGAAATCAAAAATTATTGCCTTGACTGCTTTTGTGTCGGTCTTTTTTTCTTCTTGTAATACAGTTGATGATTTATTGACTTTTACAATTTCGAATAACACTTCCATTAAAATCCAAAGCACTTCACCAATTAATTTGCCTTCGGAAATAATCACTCCAGAAGTTACAACCAATTCTTCGGCTGAGTTTGAAAACAATAAAACAAAAGCTAGTTTGGTAAAAGATGTTAAAATCAAATCATTGAAATTATCCATTACAGATCCGTCTGATAAAACTTTTACATTTTTAAAATCGGTTCATTTATATATCTCAACAGCAAATTCAGAAGAAATTGAATTAGCGTATGCAGACAACATCAATGTATCAAGCAATTCAATTGATTTGATTTGTACAGATAAAAGATTAGATGAATACATTAAAGCAGACAGCTACAAAATAAGAACTAAAGTAACTTTAAAAGAAACTTTAACTAAAGATGTTACGGTAAAAGCTGAAATGAAGTTTAAGGTTACTGCGGATCCGTTTTAATTTTTGAGGTTCAAAGCTACAAAGGTTCAGAGGTTTCTGCTGCAACTCAATAAAAAAGGTTCAAAAAGGTAAACGAAGTGTAAAACTTTATCCCTTTGAACCTTTGCTACTTTACACCAGCGCTAAAAGCGCTACTCCTTAGTTACAACAATAGAAGCCTTAAATCCTGCGGCAAGATTGTCCCAATAATCATTTGTTACCAAATTACCCTTATCGTCGTAGACTTGTATTTCTGCGGTGTTTCCTCCAAGTGTACCTATATTTAGAGCTTCAAAATCTAATTTATTAAAGCCTTGTGCCAGATTGATTTTTACCTGCTGGAAATTAGAATCCAATAAAATTCTATCGCGAATTACGTAATCATTTGAAGAAACTTTTACTAAATCTCCGTCAATTGCTCCGAAATCTCGGAATTTAACAATGAAGTATTCCGATTTGGTTTTAAAATCTCCTAACGAAATATTTTTCTTTACCAAAACACCGCGACCTTCTCTTAAACCAGCATCTTTTAAAGATTTATCCAAATCTTTTTCCATTTTGGCTACATATCTATCGCCTGGATTGGCAAAATCAGTTTCTGTAGACATCGTAAATTTACTTTTCTCTTCTCCAATCTGAAACTTTGATTTTGGAGTTATACTCGTATTTTCAAAAACATTTGGAGTTTTAATTGCTGGCATATCATTAAATTCTGCCAATGGATCTTTTGTCTCAGGAACTGGAGTCTTTTTAGGCTTTGCAGTAAACTTTCCGCCTGGAATAGTTTTGAATTTTGTACTAGACTCAATTTGGGCTGATACAGACAGTGCAGTAAAAAACAATATGAAAAATAAAATGTGCTTCATTGAAAAAAGTATTATCGAATCGCCTTTTATAATTAATATAAATCAAAAGTCCAGCTTCACAAAAATAGTATAATTTACTTACTTGCTGCAACTTTAGGAGTTTTATAACATATAATTAAGCTATTTTTTGGAATCAAAAAACCTGCCAAAATATAATTTTTCTGCAAAAACAAATTCCAAATTAAAAATTCCAAATCCCAAAACGCGATGAATAAGATTTTGAAAATTAACAGATTATTCTTAATTTCAAGACTTTATTTTACCATTTAAAATCTCAACAAAATGGATTATATCGATTATTATAAAGTACTAGACGTTACGAAATCTGCTACAGAAGCAGACATCAAAAAAGCATATCGAAAACTGGCGAGAAAATATCATCCCGATTTGAATCCGAATGATAAAGAAGCTGAAAAAAAATTCAAAGAAATAAATGAAGCCAACGAAGTTTTAAGCAATCCTGAAAACCGAAAAAAATACGACAAATACGGAAAGGATTGGAAACATGCCGATGAATTTGAAAAAGCGGGTTACGATCCGAATCAACAACAGCAAAGCAGACAGCAAGGTGGCTATCAATATTCTGAAGGCGATTTCTCTGGTTTTGGTGGCGGAGACTTTTCTGGAAGTGATTTTTCAGAATTCTTCAATTCGATGTATGGCCAAAATGCAGGCAGAAACAGATCGCAGGCTAAATATAGAGGACAGGATTTTAATGCCGAACTGGAACTAGACCTTAAAGCGGCTTACACAACACACAAACAAAATTTAACGGTAAACGGAAAAAATATTCGAATTACAATTCCTGCTGGTGTTGAAAATGGGCAGATTATTAAAATTCCGAATCACGGAGGCCCAGGTGTAAATGGCGGGCCAAATGGCGATTTATACATCACATTTATCATTTCTAACAATTCAGATTTTAAACGAGAAGGAAACAACTTGTATGCCGATGCGCCGATTGATTTGTACACGGCAATTTTAGGCGGAGAAACCTATATCAATACTTTTGACGGAAAAGTAAAAATAAAAGTGCCTGCAGAAACTCAGCCAGGAACCAAAGTAAAACTGAAAGGAAAAGGTTTTCCAGTTTATAAAAAAGAGAATCAGTTTGGTGATTTATATATCACTTACACTATAAAACTTCCAACAAAACTGTCGGATAAAGAAAAAGAATTATTTGAAGAATTAGCAAAACTAAGAAAGTCATGAAAAATAAAAATTTAATCCAGATCAAACAGTTTTGTATTTACCACGAAATCGAAAATACTTTTATAACTGAACTTAGCAATTACGGACTCATTCATATTATAACAGAAGAAAATGATGAATATCTGGAACCCGAACAGCTTCCTACGGTCGAGAAAATGATTCGCATGCACTATGATCTCAAAATAAATCTGGAGGGAATTGATGCTATTGCAAACCTTCTGAATAAAATCGAAATTTTACAACAGAATTTAAATACGGTGCAAAATAAGCTTCGTCTTTACGAAGAAAAAGATATCGAATAACAATTAATATCACAAAAAAGCTTGATTTCTGAATTGATTTCAAGCTTTTTTTAATCGCTGGCAGAAGCATAATCCTTAAATTGCGACAACTTTAATTAACCTGAATTTGCCTTAAAACCAACAGACAAATTCGCAAAAATTATAAAAATGAAAAGAGAAAACATCTTGACTGGATCTCCGTGGGAAGACAAAATGGGATATTGCCGTGCCGTAAGAATTGGCAATATTGTTGAAGTTTCTGGAACTGTAGCCATTGTTGACGGCGATAAAGTAAAAGCTGATGACGCTTATGCTCAAACGTATAATATTTTGGAGCGAGTTGAAAAAGTTTTAGAAGATTTAAACGTGAGCATGAAAGATGTTATCAGAACAAGAATTTTCACAACAGACGTTTCTACTTTTGAAGAAGTGGCTAGAGCGCACTCTGCTTTCTTTAAGGATGTAAAACCAACCACAGGATTTTACGGAATCAGTAAATTGGTAGCTCCAGAATATTTGGTAGAAATAGAATTTACTGCTGTAGTATAATTTTTTTTATAGCCACGAATTTCACGAATTTCACGAATTATTTTTCTTAAATCAAAGATTATGTGGATTAAAAATGATTGTTTTTTTCCCTTTTAATTCGTGAAAATTGGCGAAATTCGTGGCAAACTTTTAGAATTCATTAATGACTTCCTTAAATCCAAAACAATTCCTGCTTTCACTTCCTAAGTGGATTCTTATCTGCGCTTTAGTTGGTATACTCTCAGGTTCTGCATCTGCTTTCTTTTTAGTTTCTTTAGAATGGGTTACTCAATTTAGAATTCAGCATGATTGGATTATCTGGCTTTTGCCTTTCGGCGGATTTTTAGTTGGATTGAGTTATTATTATTGGGGAGAATCGGTTACAAAAGGAAACAATCTTTTACTGGAAGAATACGAAAAGCCTAAAAAAGTTATTCCTTTTAAAATGGCTCCTTTAGTTCTTTTAGGAACATTGCTTACACATTTGTTTGGAGGATCTGCAGGACGCGAAGGAACAGCAGTACAGATGGGAGGCGCAATTGCCGATCAGTTCACCAAACTTTTTAACCTTGATAATTCAGAACGCAGAATTTTAATCATTCTCGGAATCAGCGCTGGTTTTGCTTCGGTTTTTGGGACGCCTTTAGCTGGAGCTATTTTTGCTTTGGAGGTTTTATATTTCAGTAAAATTAATTTTAAAAGCATTGTACTTTCTTTTCTAGTTGCTTATGCCGCTTATTTTACTGTAGAATTCTGGGAAATCAAACATACCCATTATAGTATTCCAGTTGTTCCAGAACTTAATTTAAACAATATTATTTTTACTCTAATTGTTGGAGTTCTCTCGGGATTTGCAGCTTTATTATTTTCTAGAAGCACACATTTCTGGGGTTCTCTTTTTTCAAAAAACATAAAATATCCTCCGCTTCGCCCTTTAATTGGCGGTGTTGTTTTGGCTATTGCCATTGCTGGTTTCGGATTTACAAAATTCTCTGGCTTGGGAGTTCCTGTTATTGTTGATTCCTTTTCAAATCCAAACCAATGGTACGATTTTCTGCTTAAAATCTTATTTACAGGATTTACACTTGGAGCCGGTTTTAAAGGTGGAGAAGTAACACCTTTGTTTTTTGTTGGAGCGACTTTAGGAAGTGCCTTATCAACTGTAATTCCAATGCCAATTGCTCTTTTGGCTGGAATCGGATTTGTTGCTGTTTTCTCTGGTGCAACCCACACTCCTATTGCCTGTACAGTAATGGGAATGGAATTATTCGGAATTGCTCCTGGAATCTTCATTGCAATCGCCTGTACAATTGCTTATTTCTCTTCTGGTTCTGTTGGAATTTATAAATCTCAGATCGTAAAAGGTGCGAAATATAAACTGTATCAAAAATTTCAAAAGAAAGAACTACAGAATTTATAAGTAAAATTCCAATATTTTTAAATTGCTACGCCTGTTCACTAACGCTCGAGTCCAAATTCCAAACGGGATTGAGAACTGAGACTGCGACTGAAAACTAAAATTATTTTCAGCATTACATTAAAAAAATGTAAATTCGCACACTATGAAAATACAAGATATTCAAGCGATTCAATTATTGCTTGCTACGCCAAAGAAAATTGCAATAATTCCGCACAGAGGACCAGATGGTGACGCCATGGGTTCTACTCTAGCTTTATACCATTTTTTACTCAAAAATAATCATCAGCCAACCGTTATTTCTCCAAATGATTTTCCTGATTTTTTAGCTTGGCTTCCAGGCTCAGAAACAGTAAAAATCTATGAAAAAGACACTCAAAACTGTATCAAAATATTAGAAGAAGCCGAACTTATTTTTACGCTAGATTTTAATGCTTTTCATCGCACAGGTGAAATGGAACATACTCTGGCAAAACTTACGGCTCCGTTTATCATGATCGATCATCATGAAAAACCTCATGATTATGCTGCTTATACGTACTCAGACACTTCGTACGGATCGACTTGTGAAATGGTTTATAATTTTATTGCCTTTTTAAACAAAAAAGAAGATATTGATAAAACCATAGCAACTTGCATCTATACTGGAATTTTGACCGATTCTGGTTCATTCCGTTTTCCAGGAACCACCGGAAATACGCACAGAATTATTGCCGAACTGATCGATTTAGGAGTAGAAAATACTCAAATCCCTGTTTTGCTATACGATAATAGTTCTTTTAGCCGTTTGCAGTTACTAGGCCGTGCACTTCAAAACATGAAAATTTTTGAAGATCATAAAACGTCTTACATGACCCTTACTCAAGAAGAACTTGATTCGTTTAATTATGTAAAAGGTGATACTGAAGGAATTGTAAACTACGGATTAAGCATTCGCGGAATTGTTTTTACAGCCATATTTATTGAAAACAGAGAAGAAAAAATTATTAAAATTTCTTTCCGTTCTCAAGGAGGATTTGATGTAAACCAATTTGCAAGAGATCACTTTAACGGAGGCGGACATGTTAATGCAGCGGGCGGAAGATCTGAAGCTTCTATGGAAGAAACAGTAAATAAATTTGAAGATTTAGTAAAAAAACTAAAATTATAGTCCAAATCATGAATAACCTAAAACTTAGCATTTACACTTTGCTTTTTGCTGTTTTAATAAGCAGCTGTAAGCATCATGAAGAAGCCAGAAGACCGATTTCTAGAGCTTCGGGAACATTCATGAAAAAATCGGCAGACCGAAATAAAAAATTAGTGGCCAACGAGGAGGAAGTCATTAAAAAAATAATCAAAAGCAATCCGAAAGTAAAGTATTATGCTACTCCAAAAGGATATTGGTTTTGCTACGAAGAAAAGAATGCTGCAGAAACTCTAGCTCCTAGAAAAGGCGATATTGCCTATTTTAATATGGAAGTAAAAGATATAAAAAGCAACGTCATTTATTCTGAATCTGATCTTGGACCTCAAACCTATTATGTAGACAAGCAAGACATTATGATGGGATTACGTGATGGTATTAAAAGAATTCATAAAAATGAAACCGTTACGTTTTTATTCCCATCACATATGGCCTACGGATATCACGGAGATAACAAAAAAATTGGGCCAAACGAATCTTTAATTGTTACCGTTACGCTGAGAAATTTTGTTCCAGATCCAACAGCTCAAACACCAAAACCTGCTGCACAATCACCACAAACCACAACACCAAAACCTGCAGTTGCAAAACCAGCTGCACCAGCTAAAAAAGACACATTAACTCAATAAAACAATATCTTAAAATGAAAAAGAGTATTTTATTATTACTAATAGCCGTAAGCTCATTTTATTCTTGTAAAGACGATCATAGCAATCTTCCAGATGGTCTATATGCCGACATCGAGACAAACAAAGGTCACATTATTGTAGAGCTAGATTACAAAAAAGCGCCTATAACTGTTGCTAATTTTGTTACTTTAGCTGAAGGTAAAAACGAGTTTGTAACACACGAAAACCTTAAAAACAAACCTTTCTTTGATGGTTTAAAATTTCATAGAGTTATTGAAAGTTTTATGATCCAAACTGGTGATCCATTAGGAACTGGTTCTGGAGATACTGGCTATAAATTTAAAGATGAATTTTCTGACTTGAAATTTGACAAAGCTGGTGTTCTGGCAATGGCTAATAACGGCCCTGGAACAAACAGCAGCCAATTTTTCATCACGCATGTTGAAACTCCTTGGTTAGACGGAAAACACACAATTTTTGGTCATGTTGTAGACGTAAAAGATCAGGAAGTAGTGAACAAAGTTGTGCAGGGAGACAATATCGTTTCTATAACTATTATCAGAAATGGTGAAGCAGCAAAGAAATTTGATGCTGTAAAAGTATTCCATGATTATTTTGCTGACATTGCAAAAGAACAAAGCAAATATGCTGGTGTTCAAAAAGAAAAAGTAGATTATTATACCACTTTAAAAGCAAAAGCAACTAAAACTACTAGTGGTTTAGAATATGTAATCACAGAAAAAGGAAACGGTAAAAAACCTGCTGCAGGAAATCCTATTTACATTCACTACGCTGGTTTCCTTGAAGACGGAACGTTATTTGATGCTAGTATCGAAGAAGTTGCAAAACAATTCGGTAAATATGATCCTGCGAGAGCAGCACAAGGCGGTTACCAGCCAATTCAATTTCAAGCTGGTAAAAAAGACGGTTTGATTCCTGGTTTTATTGAAGGAGTTGAGCAATTATCTTATGGAGATAAAGCAGTTCTTTTCATTCCATCACACTTAGCTTATGGAGCAACTGGCGCTGGAGGTGTGATTCCGCCAAATGCCAATATCATCTTCGAAATCCAGATTTCAGACAAACAGTAATCAAATTATAGACTTAAAATTAAAAAGCAATGAAATTTAAATTTCTGTTTTTATTTTGCTTAGCAATAGTAAATATTCAAGCTCAAACTAAAAAGCCTGCTGCAAAACCAGCACCAAAAGCTACAAGCAGAACAGCTGTAGCAGCAAATCCTGGTGACGGAATTTTTGCTACAATCTCTACTACAAAAGGAGATATTGTTCTTTCTTTAGAATATACAAAAGCTCCTGTTACAGTAGCGAACTTTATTACTTTGGCAGAAGGTACAAATCCTAACGTTAAAGCTTCACTTAAAGGAAAACCATTTTACAATGGATTAAAATTTCACAGAGTTATTAATGATTTCATGATTCAAGGTGGTGATCCTGACGGAAATGGTTCTGGAGGCCCAGGATATTCGTTTAAAGATGAATTTGTAGACGATTTAAAATTCGAAAAAGGTGGAGTTCTAGCAATGGCAAATTCTGGTCCGGCAACAAACGGAAGCCAATTTTTCATTACACATAAAGATACACCTTGGTTAAACGGAAAACACACTATTTTTGGTCATGTTGTTTCTGGAATGGATAATGTAAATAAAATTGTTCAGGACGATGTAATGACAAAAATCGTTATTACACGCAAAGGTGCAGCAGCAAAGAAATTTGATGCTTTAAAAGTTTTAAGTGATGATGTTAAAAAAGAAGCTGCTAAAAAAGAAGAAGCAAAAAAGGTCGTAACTGCTAAAGCTGCTTATTTTAAAGACCTAAAATCAAAAGCAACTGCAACTCCTTCTGGCTTAAAATACGTAGTAACTCAAAAAGGTACTGGTATTAAAGGCGCTGAAGGTTCTACAATCTACTTTCACTACGCAGGATATTTTGAAGATGGCACTTTATTCGACAGCAGCATGGCTCAAGTAGCAAAATCATACGGAAAATATGATGCAAACAGAGATGCACAAGGCGGTTACAAAGCTTTTCCTTTTACAGTTGGCAAAAAAGACGGAATGATTCCTGGCTTTATTGAAGCTCTGGATATGATGACAGACGGAGAAAAAGCAACTTTCTTCCTGCCATCAAATTTAGCTTATGGAGAAAAAGGTGCCGGCGGAGTTATTCCTCCAAATGCAACTTTGATTTTTGAAATCGAAACGTATCAAAATCAACCTAAATAGTTAGCAAAGAGAAAATTTGTTTTTTATAAATATAAAAAGCCATCAGAATTAGTTTTGATGGCTTTTCTGTTTTTCAATATTTTCATTTTTTAGAAAATCCTTAATTTAAGCCTTTAAAAATCAATTCTATTGTAGTTAAATCACTATTTTCAACATAGTACAAGAGAATCCTAAACAAAATAGCTTACCTTTGCCGGCTTAATTTTTTAAAAAGAGATAATTTATGACGTCGCAAAATAATGTATTAAAAGGTGTTTTTCTTGTTGCTTTGGGAGCAACTACTTACGGAATGCTAGCTACTTTTGTAAAAATAGCTTATTCTGAAGGCTACACAACTGCAGAAGTAACGACTTCACAATTTATATACGGAATTCTAGGAATTCTTCTAATCAATCTTTTTCAGCGCATTAAAAATAAAAACAAACCAGCCGTAAAAGCATCTCGTAAAAATATTTTCAGTTTAATGCTTGCAGGAACTTCATTAGGAATGACCAGCTTATTTTATTATTTGGCTGTAAAATACATTCCTGTTTCTATCGGAATCGTTTTATTGATGCAAACTGTTTGGATGGGTGTTTTACTTGAAATGATTTTAGAGAAAAAACTACCTTCAAAACAAAAGGTCATTGCTGTATTAATAGTGCTTTTCGGAACTGTTTTAGCCACTAATATTATCAATAATGATATCCAATTAGACTGGCGAGGTTTAGTTTGGGGAATGCTAGCCGCTGCGTCTTTTACTACAACTATGTTTACCGCTAATAGTGTTGCAACCGAAATTTCATCTGCACAAAGAAGTCTTTACATGCTTTTGGGTGGTGCTGTTATTGTATTTTCTTTTGCTTTTGCAACACAAGTTACTGCTTTTAATATGGAAATCTTCTTGAAATGGGGAATTGTATTGGCACTATTTGGCACTATTATTCCGCCACTATTAATGACAGCAGGATTTCCGTTAACTGGAATCGGATTGGGAAGTATTGTTTCTGCGCTAGAACTGCCAGTTTCTGTAATGATGGCTTATGTTTTATTAAATGAAAAAGTAATCTTTTCTCAATGGGTTGGCATTTTATTGATTATTCTTGCCATAATTATTATGAATGTAAATTTCAAGTCAAAAAGATAACTCAAAATACATACTTTCAAAAAAAGAAGAACTGTAATGCAATAATTGTTAATTTTTTTATAAATTCGTGATAAACAATTAGATATCATGATTCTACCTTGGCATTTATATTTAATGGCTTTCCTTTATATTGTTGCCGGGCTAAATCATTTTAGAAATCCTGGAATGTACATAAAAATCATTCCGCCCGCATTTAAAAACCCCAAATTAATAAATATTTTAAGTGGTGCCGCCGAAATCATTCTGGGCATCTTTTTAATCCTGCCTTTTTTATCAAATTTTGCCGCATGGGGAATTATAGCACTATTACTTGCTATTTTCCCTGCCAATTTGTACATGTTTCAAAATAAAAAAGCAGGTTTTGGTTTACCAATATGGATTTTATTTGTACGTTTGCCCTTACAATTTGTTTTGATTTATTGGGCTTACCAATATACATTCTAAACATTAACCATTAAATTATTTTATTATGAAAAAATTATTTGCAGAGTTTTTTGGGACTTATTGGCTTGTTTTTGGAGGATGCGGAAGCGCTATTTTTGCTGCCGGAATTCCTGACTTAGGAATTGGATTTGCTGGTGTTGCGCTAGCATTTGGTTTAACTGTGCTTACAATGGCATATGCTGTTGGCCATATTTCTGGTGGTCATTTTAATCCCGCTGTTTCTTTTGGTTTATGGGCTGGAGGAAGATTTTCGGGTAAAGATCTTATTCCGTACATCGTTGCACAATGTGTTGGAGCTGCGGCAGCGGCAGGAACTTTATACACAATAGCTTCTGGAAAAGCTGGTTTTGCAATAGACAATACAAAAGCTGGTGCCTTTGCATCTAATGGTTTTGGGGCTTTTTCTCCTGATGGTTATTCTTTACAATCTGCTTTTATCGCAGAATTTATACTTACTTTATTTTTCTTGTTAGTGATTTTAGGAGCAACTGATAAATTTGCCAATGGCAGATTTGCTGGAATTGCAATTGGTTTGGCTTTGACTTTAATACACTTAATCAGTATTCCAATTACGAATACTTCTGTAAATCCAGCGAGATCATTATCTCAGGCTATTTTTGTTGGCGGAGAGCCATTATCTCAGGTTTGGCTGTTTTGGGTCGCCCCAATTCTTGGCGCATTAGCAGCAGGATTCCTGTATAAAACTCTGCTTCAAAATCACGCAGAAGCATAATAGCAAAGAAAATCAACACATCATCAAAAAAATAAAAATATGGAATTTTTATATTTCTTACTTATAGGTGCCATTTCTGGATGGCTGGCTGGTCAAATCTGGAAAGGCGCCGGCTTTGGTTTAATTGGCAATATTATTGTCGGAATCATAGGCGGATTTATCGGAGGATGGATTGCCGGAAAACTTGGTATTGGAGGCGGTGGTCTTCTGTGGCAGATTCTGATTGCCGTAGGAGGTGCTTGGGTTTTATTATTTATAATTAGCCTCATCAAAAAATAATACGCAATTATTAGTACATAATTTAATTTGAAAGAGAAAATCAGATATATTTATATCAGATTTTCTCTTTTTTGTTTGGATAAAATCGACAAGAAAATTTTATTTCAACTCAAATATTTATGTATTATGAACGAAATCATTTCTTACTTCAGTACAATTCCATCATCACACAGAAGCCTTATTTTGGTTGGCGGAATCACTATTTTCTGGCTTATTGAAAACAGTTTTCCACTGTTTAAAATGCCATATAAAAAATGGCCGCACGCTGGGATAAACTTCTTTTTTACGTTTACAACAATTGTCGTCAATTTTATTTTAGCTTTTATTTTAATAAAAACAGCTGCTTGGACAATCGAAAATAATTTTGGCATTTTGCAATGGCTTCCTCAAATGCCAATTTGGCTTTATACCATAATTGGATTACTGCTTTTAGATTTAATTGGTGCTTATTTAGCTCATTTAGTAGAGCACAAGGTAAAAATTTTATGGCAGTTTCATTTGGTACATCATACCGATACTTGGATCGATACCACAACAGCAAATAGGCATCATCCTGGAGAAAGCGTAGTGCGTTTTGTTTTTACCACTTTAGGTGTTTTAGTTGTTGGATCTCCAATGTGGATGGTTTTTCTTTACCAGTCATTATCAGTTGTTGCTTCACAATTTAATCACGCCAATATTTCGCTTCCAGAAAAATTGGATGTTTTTTTAAGCTACTTTATTGTTTCTCCAAACATGCATAAAGTGCATCATCATTATGTCCTGCCTTATACGGATAGTAATTATGGAAATATTTTTTCTGTTTGGGACAGGCTTTTTGGAACATTCACTTATTTACCAAAAGATCAACTTATATATGGTGTGGATACCCATATGATGCCTGAAGAAAATAATGAATTGAAGAATCTGCTAAAAATTCCATTTCAAAAATCAAGATCCTTTAAAAACAGCTAAATTCTCTAAAAAAAGTGCGCTTTACTTAACCAACTTATTATTTTTTTTTTTAATATTGATACAAGAATTGAAAATCAATCTATTAATAATTAACACCCTATTTTGAATTAATTTTCACGAGATGAAAAAGAGTAGCCGCAAAGAATTAACTCCGGAACAAACTGAAAGACTTGTTTCGTTAGCTTTAGAAGAAAGAAATCCATTTGAAATTATAAAAAAAGAATTTGGATTGGCAGAAAAAGAAGTCCTGGACATCATGAAAAAGAAAATGCCTCTTGAAAAATTTGAAATGTGGAAAAAGAAGGCAATTGCAAATAAACCAAAACCAAAACCAGTTAAAATAGATGATTTTGATGAAGATTTGGACGGAAAATATTATATCAAGAATAAATTAGACTAACATAAAGCTCCTGTTTTTCAGGAGTTTTTTTTTATCTTTAAATTTAATGTTATTTTTTAGTAACTTTTCGATACTTTTTGTGACAAATACAATTAACTAAACATAGACAAATGAAAAAAATACTTTACACCTTAGCTCTAGCGGTAACTTTTTGGAGCTGTAAAACAGGGAGCACTGGAGCCGCAAAAAGCAATATTGTTGAAGTTAATATCAATTTAACAGATGTTAAAGACGATAAAGTTTTGGTAACCGTTACGCCGCCAGCCTTTAAAACAGATGAAGTTGTTTACAGTATTCCGAAAACCGTCCCTGGTACTTATTCAACAGATAATTACGGAAAATATTCTGAAGATTTCAGAGCATTTGATGCTAAAGGAAATCCTCTTACTGTAAAAAGATTAGGCGACAATTCTTGGTCTATTTCAAATGCAAAAACATTAAAAAGAATTACTTATTTGGTAAACGATACTTTCGATACTGAAAAAGGAACTGGTTTTGGAAATGATGATGTTTTCTCTCCTGCAGGAACAAATATCGATGCTGGAAAAAACTTCATGGTTAATACTCATGGTTTTGTAGGATATTTTCAAGATAAATTAGATGTTCCATACAAAGTTACTATTACACATCCAGAAACACTTTGGGGAGCTACTTCTATGACAGATCAAGATGCAAGCAATACTTCTGACGTGTTTACCACTTCTCGTTATGCTATTTTGGTAGAAAATCCAATTATGTATTCTAAACCTGATTACACTACTTTTAATGTAAACGGAATGGATATTTTGATCGCTGTATACTCTCCTACTGGAAAATATACTGCCGAAAGCATTACTCCAGAGATGAAAACGATGATGACAGCACAGAAAAACTTTTTAGGAAAAGTAAATTCTACTAAAAAATATACTGTCTTATTGTACTTATCAAGCATGGCAAAAGATGATGCTCACGGTTTTGGAGCTTTAGAGCACCCAACAGCTACAACTGTAGTTCTACCAGAATCGATGCCAAAAGAAAAATTGGTAGAATCTATGAAAGATGTGGTTTCTCACGAGTTCTTTCATATTGTAACTCCATTAACTATTCACTCAAAAGAAATTCAGTATTTTGATTACAATGCACCGCAAATGTCTGAGCATTTATGGATGTATGAAGGTGTTACAGAATATTTTGCTAACCTTTTCCAAATCAACCAAGGTTTGATTGACGAAGCTGAATTCTACACTCGTATTGCAGATAAAATCCAACAATCTAAACAGTTAGATGATACTATGTCATTTACTGTTATGAGTAAAAACGTATTAGACCAGCCTTATAAAGACCAATACTTAAATGTGTACCAAAAAGGAGCTTTAATTGGTATGTGCATCGATATTATTATTAGAGAGAAAAGCAATGGAGAAAGAGGAATTCTTGATTTAATGCACAAATTATCTGATGAATACGGTGTTGAAAAACCTTTCAATGATGATGAATTATTCGCTAAAATCACTTCATTAACGTATCCTGAAGTTGGAGAATTTTTAAACAAATATGTTGCTGGAACTACTCCAATTCCTTACGATTTTTACTTAGCTAAAGTTGGTGTTGCAAAAGCAATGGAGAAAAAAACAGGAAATCCGTTTATTAAAGGACAAACTCCAAATATTACTATTGACAAAGCAACTAAAGAAATCGCTGTTCGTCCTGAATCAGAATCAATTGAATTCTTTAAAAACTTGAATTTAAAAGGTGGCGATAAAATTTTAGCCGTAAACAACAAATCATACAATTTGGACAACATTTATGATTTGATTACTGAAAGTGAAAATTGGAAAGATAATGACCCAATCACTTTGAAAGTAAAACGTGGCGGAAAAGAAGAAACCATTAAAGGAACTGTAAAGTTACCATTTGAAGAAGCTGAAACTTTTAAAGCAACTGATGCATCAAAAGAAAAACTTAAAAATGCTTGGTTAAAAGGATAATTTCGTTTTACGATATAAAAAAACCGACAAGTGATTGTCGGTTTTTTTATGCTTTGTCATCCTGAGGAACGAAGGATCACACACGTAAATTGACAAAGATTGTCCGACATACTTTGCGGAGCTTCTTGTGTGATCCTTCCTTCGTCAGGATGACAATATTATGACTATTTTTTCACAGGAAATTTCCAGTCAAACTCATCTTTACTATTGATGATCGCTCCTATTTCAAACTTCACTACCTCATCAAATTCTGTTTGAAGGATAAACCAGTTGTCTTCGTTGAAATAATTTTCGAACGTGTCAAAAGTTTCCTGATTGTATTTTGTGATTCCTTTTGTCGCAAAATCTTTCTTTACATCAGCAATTTTTCTTCCAATTAATTTGAATCCGAAAACTTCTAGATCATTACTTGAAGCTACTAAATAACCTAATTTCAAATCTTCCTCCTGATAAAATGTCAATCTGATTTTGTGTGCATTGTAAACAAAAATCACGTTGTCATCTTCGTCTTTATAATTTTTATCAGGTTTTCCTAAAGCAGCTATTACGTCATTCTGCTTCATTCCAAAAAGCAGTTTATCTATTCCTGATTTTAAATTGATCTTCATATTGATTGTCTTTATTTGAAGTGCAAATTTCGTGAAGTTTTTTGTTGTTTTGCCACTAATTGCACAAATTTTCTCTAATTAAAACATCATCGTTTTGTCAGGCTGAGCGAAGTCGAAGCCCTTTTAAGCTTAAAAGCCCTTCGACTTCGCTCAGGGTGACAATACAATCGTCACAACTTGACTCATAATTTATAATTCTTATTCGGCTTGTTGCTCATATAAAAAGTAATTTTTCCGCCATTCATCACATCTTCATGCTTCAAGAAAGGTCTCGAAAGTTCTTTTCCGTTTAAAAGTACTTTTGAAACAAATACATTTTTATCAGATTGATTTACAGTTTCAACTTCAAACGTTTTTCCGTTTTCTAAATTCAGAATAGCATTTTTTAGCAATGGGCTTCCTAATGCATATTCGTCAGAACCAGGAGCAACAGGATAAAATCCTAAACTGCTGAAAATATACCATGCACTCATTTGTCCGAAATCGTCATTTCCACCTAAACCATCAGCGCCATTTCGGTACATTTTTTTCAAGATCATTCTAATTTTATCTTGCGCTTTCCAAGGAGAATCTGTCCAATTATACAAATAAACAACGTGATGCGAAGGTTCATTTCCATGAACATAATTTCCGATAATTCCGTCTCTTGTGATATCTTCTGTATTCTCAAAATACTTGTCTGGAAGATGCATATTAAATAAAGAATCTAAACGAACTTTAAATTTCTCATTTCCACCCATCAATTTAATCATGTCGGCTGGATCTTGCGGAACATACAAACTATAATTCCAAGAATTTCCTTCAATAAAACCTTGTCCGTGTGTGTCTAATGGATCAAATTCTTTCTTAAAAGTTCCGTCGTTTAATTTCGGACGCATGAAACCTGTTTTTTCGTCATAAACATTTTTATAGTTCTTCGATCTATTGATGAATTCATTATAAATAGCTGTCTTTCCTAATTTCTTTGCTGCCTGAGCAATTGCCCAATCATCATAAGCATATTCTAAAGTTTTAGAAACCGAAGCACCATTTTTATCTTCTGGAACATATCCTTTATTCATGTAAAATTCTAAACCATCGTAATACGGAACTTTTGCAGTATTCACACAAGCCTGAAGTGCTTTTTCTGCATCAAAACTAATATTGCCTTTTACAATGGCATCTGCCACAACCGAAACCGAATGATACCCAATCATACACCAGTTTTCGTTTGCATAATGCGACCAAATCGGAAGCATTTTATGAACACTTTGATCTGAATGCGCCAGCATTGAACTTACCATATCAGCGTTTCTTTTCGGCTGAATAATATTAAATAGTGGATGTAACGCACGATAGGTATCCCAAAGTGAATAACTGGTATAATTGGTAAAGTTTTCGGCTCTGTGCACATTCATATCAAGACCTTTATAATTTCCATCTAAATCCATGTATTCTGTTGGCCCCAAAAAGGCATGATACATTGCGGTATAAAAGTTTACTAAATCTTCTTTTTGAATAGTTTCAACCTGAATTTTATTCAATTCCTTATTCCAAACTTCCTGACTTTGTTTTTTTACATTTTCAAAATCCCAATCAGGCGTTTCTTTTTTCATGTTTTCTAATGCTCCTGCAGAACTTACAGGTGATAATGCCATTTTGATTTTGATTTTCTCTCCTTCATTCGTATCAAAATCAAAAAACAATTTTAAATTTTGTCCTGCCATTTCTGGAAAGTTTTTCGTTTGATCAAATCTTCCCCAGAAACCTCTATAAACACTTTTTTCTTGAGCCGCTTGTCCGTAACTTTTAATTGGCTTATTGAAAGACATCGCAAAATATACCGTTCTAGTTCTAGCCCATCCGTTTGTCTGACGATATCCTGTTATCAGAGTATCATTTTCTACACGAACAAAAGTCCAAACATTCTTTTTATCATAATTATAAATTCCAGACGTTAAATCTAAAATTATGTGCGCTTGATCCGATTTTAGAAAAGTATATTGATGCATTCCAACGCGAGTTGTCGCTGTCAATTCTGCTTTAATTTTATGATCTTCTAGAAAAACGCTGTAATAAGCTGGTTCTGCTTTTTCTGTTGAATGTGAAAATGCCGATCTATAACCTGATAAAGGTTTTGATGTCACACCTGGATTTAATTGCAGTTTCCCAGTTGTTGGTATAATCAAGAAATCGCCTAAATCTGAATGTCCAGTTCCGCTAAAATGTGTATGACTAAAACCTACAATTGTTTTATCTTCATATTGGTATCCTGCACAATATTTATAAACCTCGCCATTATATTTTCCGTTTAAACTGTAAGCGATGGTATCGGTTTCTGGACTTAATTGTACGCTTCCGAAAGGAACTGTTGCACCTGGATAAGTATGTCCCATTTTGGCAGTTCCAATCATTGGATCTACATACTGAATGAGATTTTTATTTTGAATTGCCTTTTTTTGCGCCATCATATTAATAGCCGAAAGCAATATCAATACAAGAAGCAAATTACCGTGTTTTATTCTAATCATATTATAGTTTTTCTTTGAAATATTTTTTGTCATTTAAATCTAGAAAAGTACAATAAAATCTATTTTTAAAAAACATAAATTTAGCAAGATTTAAAAGGTTTAAATATCTTTGATATGCTAAAAGCCGAACCTAAACATGACAAAATATATTTTAATTTTACTTTCTTTTTCTTCTTCATTTATTTTTTCTCAAAAAGTTGAAAGCCATCGATTAACCAAACAAGAAATTTCGCAACGTGAACTTGAGGGCGTAACAGATTTTCCCATTTATAAAGCATTTGAATTTACCGATAAAGGTGGCGTTTACGAATTGGTTTTGGGCGAAAATCAAAAAGCGATTTCTAAAAAAGATACTTTAAACACCAAAATTCAAGCAGTTTGTGTGATTAATGATTACGGTGGATTTTTAGAAAAATGGAGAATTAACGATTTACTTGAGGATTATGAACCAAAAGAAACTAACATTTGGTTCTGGACAAAATACTGCAGCACAAAAGATATTGACGGAGACGGTTACATTGATCCTGTAATTGTTTATGGAACAAAAACTGAATATAATGATATAAGACGCGTAAAGATTATTACAGTTTATAAAAACAAAAAGTACGCAATTCGTGCTGCTGAATGCGATTTAGACTATTGCAGAAGTTTCAAAAAGGACCAGAATTGGAACACGCTTCCCCAGAAGATAAAATCGTATGTTGATCAGTTGGTTATAAAACTTAGAAAAGAACAGAATTTGCTTTTGAAAAACGGATAAGATTTAATTGTGAATGGTGAATTGTAAATGATTGATGGCTGTTCATAATTTACAATTAACAATTAACAATTATTTTTTACTCGCTCATTTCATCGTAGCGTTCTGGAACTTGCGGGTCGTAAAGCGGTAATTTGAATTCTTCCATGACATCAACAAGTTTATTCATGGTTTTTCCTTCTGTACCATAACAGTCAATTTTTATACTTTGTGGTGTAGTAATAACTTGAAATGCACCTTTCCCTTTTGGATTTTTCCAGCTGTTTTCATCAACACGCTCCCAGTCTGAAAAAACAGAATTAATTCTATTTACGATTACTTCTGTTTGAAGAATAGCCAAACCTTCAACTTCTTGTTCTTCAATAAGCGCTTCATAAACTTCCTGATTGTTTAGGTAAATTTCGTCCAGATATCTCCAAAAAAGTAATTCGTACATAATATAATGTGTTTAAAAACATAGAGATGCACACTTGTGCATCTCTAAATTTAATAATTATTTTAAAAGTTTCAAAGTCTTAGCAACTCTGATCCTTTGAACCTTTGCAACTTTAAAAAAATTAATAGTTAAATGTCCCGTATTCGCTTGTAATAGTCAGCTTTTTATCATCAGATGCTTCAACTCTACCTACAATTTGCGCATCAACATTGAATGATTTTGAAATTTCAATAATGTCTTGTGCAATATTTTCTGGAACGTAAAGCTCCATTCTGTGACCACAGTTGAAAACCTGATACATTTCTTTCCAATCTGTTTTTGATTGTTCTTGAATTAATTTGAACAATGGCGGAACTGGAAATAAGTTGTCTTTTATAACGTGTAAATCTTTTACGAAATGCAAAATTTTTGTTTGCGCACCACCACTACAATGCACCATTCCGTGAATATCTTTTGGTGTGTATTTATCTAAAATCTTTTTGATAATTGGTGCGTAAGTTCTAGTTGGAGAAAGCACTAATTGACCAGCATTTATTGGACTGTTTTCAACTTCGTCAGTTAAATTTACTTGTCCTGAATAAATTAATTCTTCTGGAACCGCTGCATCGTAACTTTCCGGATATTTTTTAGCTAAATATTTTCCGAAAACGTCATGACGTGCAGATGTTAAACCGTTACTTCCCATTCCGCCGTTATAGCTTTTTTCGTAAGTTGCTTGACCAAAAGAAGCCAAACCAACAATTACGTCACCAGCTTTAATGTTTGCGTTATCTACTACATCACTTCGTTTCATACGAGCCGTTACTGTAGAGTCTACAATAATTGTACGAACTACATCTCCAACATCAGCAGTTTCCCCACCTGTTGAATGAATGGTAACTCCGAATGATTTTAATTCGTTGATTAATTCTTCTGTTCCGTTGATGATTGCAGAGATAACTTCGGCAGGAATTAAATTTTTATTTCTTCCAATAGTTGAAGAAAGCAAAATATTATCTGTTGCTCCAACACATAATAAATCGTCAATATTCATGATTAAAGCGTCCTGAGCGATTCCTTTCCAAACTGAAAGATCTCCAGTTTCTTTCCAATACATATACGCCAAAGACGACTTTGTACCTGCTCCATCTGCATGCATTATAAGACAGTGTTCATCATCCTGTGTTAGATAATCAGGAACAATTTTACAGAATGCTTGTGGAAATAAACCTTTGTCAATATTTTTTATAGCGTTATGTACGTCTTCTTTTGATGCCGAAACACCTCTTTGTGCATATCTTTTGCTAGAATCTGAACTCATGAAAATTAGTTTGTGTTGATGTGGTGCAAAGATAATCCCTTTTTTTAATTCTTTGACTTATTCGATTATTTGATTCTAAAAAAAATCGGCAGAAGATTATTTTCTGCCAATCATCCAAAAATAAGAATTAGTCATGAAACTCTCTATTTTTCTAAATTATTTCCAATCTGGCATAGAAGCATTTTGAAATAAAGTTGTTCTAGATTCATTATCGTTCAATTTTGCCGTCTGAATATTTTTGGCAGACAATCCATCATTTGACGTATTGACAAATATTACCTCTGCTTCATTTGGTGATAATTTCACATCTAGATCATTAAAACCATCCTCTTTTTGAGTGTCTAATTCTGCCGAAGTATTTGAGGCCACTGTATAAACAAATATTCTCGAATCTAATCGTCTGTATGTAGCATTTTCATAACCAGAAACATCTCTCGTGTAAACTATTTTTTTATTATCTAAAGAAATATCTATACCGCTTGCTGCACCAGTTACTCCTGAAAGCACTGTGTATAATAGTTTCCCAGAAGGGTTTATCACATATATTTCTACATTATAGCCAGAATTATCGTTTACTTTCAAAACAATTTGTTGCCCGTCCTGACTCCACACACATTCAGAAATAAATTTACCATTTGGAGTTTTATATAATTGAACCAGTCCTGAACCATCTGCATTTATTCTATACAATTTGTCAAAATTTGGATAAATAAACTGGCTTCCATTTTTACTCCAACTATAAGTAACATGTTCCATATTAAAACCTGCTATAGGAATAAAGTTGGTAATTTTTCTAGTATTAGTGCCATCAGGATTCATAGTATATATTTGATTTGCTGAACCATCAGAACTAATAAATGCAATTTTATTTATACTAAGATTTTTCACGGGTCTATAGCTATTTATTTCTGATGACGACAATTGCAGTTCATTTCCAGCAGCATCAGCTGTATAAATAACATTATTGTTTTTTACTCTTTTGACATATAAATATCTTGGATTTGGAAATGCTAAGGTTGTAAACGAATTGGTTACGCTATTTGTCGGTTTATTTATACCATCATTTGCTGAAACCTGCCAATAATATTTTGTACTGTAATTTAATCCCGTAATCTTTAAAGTTGTGGCTGTTAAACCAGAATATGTCTTAACCTCATCTGTTGTACCATTTTTTACAGTAACTACATAGGTCAGTGGATCTGACTCTGGATCTGTTGCAGTCCAAGTTAAGTCTAAAGACAAAGCTTGTCCTGTCACGTTGTTTGCTGGTGCGGTAAGAACAGGAACGGTAGGTGGTTTATTAGTGGCAGTAGACACTTCTAATTCAAAAATGACTTCGATTTCAATATCTTTTTCAATTGTCGCGGGTACGAATCTGGCAATAAACCCATCTTTTTGAGCCTGAAAAGCATATTTTCCTTGGGGCACTTTTTCAATTCTAAAGTAGCCATCTTTATCGGTATAAACTGTGCTTGTAGTCGGACTCGAAGAGACGCGGGCATTTTCGATTCCTGTATATGCACGCACATCTACAACTCTTCCCTTTATTGTTCCTGTCCCTGTTTCATCCAGTTGTTCTTCACTACAAGACATCAGAAGAATAAAGCACGCCAAAATTTTTAAACCTATTTTCATTTGAGACATATTTTTATTAAACTTATTTTGCTTTTACCTCTGTAATCACTTTAAAAAGAGCATTGAATTACATTAGGATTTTTTTACTTTTTCTTGTTGTATTTGTAACTCTTCGGAAAATAATAGGTTAATCCTAAACCAAACCGCCAGTAATAATCATCTCTTACTCCACTAATGGTGTAATCTAAATTATCCGTAAAATTCACGTTATACTCTCCATATAGCTTAACTCCAAGATAATTCGTAACGAGGTATTCTACACCTGCTCCAAATTGAACCTTACTATGAACATTTTTAAAATCCGCATTAAAGCCAACACCGGTACCTCCAAAAACATAAGGCGTAAAAGTATCCTGTGGCAAGATGAGAAATTCCAAATTCATGTCTAAAGTTGCATATCCCACATCGTCTTTTCCTTTATTTCCGAGCTTGAAAACATTACCAGATGCACTAATATTAAATCCAGGAGTAAAAAAGAATTTTGCTGCGCCCCTTCCCATTGGTTCCAATTTCGGGCTTTTAAAATCACCTTGCATATAGGTCGCACCTCCAGCAATTTCCAAACCAAAACGCGCTCTTCTTTCAGTCAAATTTCTATCGTATAATTGTGCTAAATCGGCTTCGCTTTTTTCTCTGTCATATGCAGCAACAAAATCATTAACTTGTTTCTGAGGTGCATTTACTTCCCAAAGTTTGTCTTTGATTCCGTCAACTATAAGTCCTTCAACTGCTTTTTCAATAGCTTCTGTTACTGCCATTTGAATTGGCTCATTTCGAGTAAATCCCGTTTCAACCTCCAAAAGCCTGTTTAAATTGACATATCTAAATAAACTTGCATCAATACTTTGTGACAAAATAGTTTTAGAGACATAGACCGTATTTAGTATTTTTCCGTTTGAAGTCGAAACTAACCTTAAATACACCGTAACTCTGTCTTGTCTGTATTGTGTAGAACCGCCCGCACCAAAATATCTTGCACCAAAACCGCCTGTAATAATATTGGTATCATAAGAAATAATTCCACCTTCGAGCAAAACTCCTGCAAACAAAAGCGGTGTTAAGACAGCTTCGTTTGGATCTGTTTTAGAAGCGTATTCCTGACGGGTAGAACGAATAATGTTTCTTTCGTTTAAAAGATTCCCTAGATTTTCACGCTCTATGGGCACAAACCATTTTGAGTCTTGCAAGGCTTTTATTAAAATAGATGTGGCTCCTTGTGTAACAGCTGTACTAAAGGTGCTTCCTAATTCAGTAGGCTTGTATTGTCCTGTCTGATCTTTGAATTTATATACACCTACAACTATCTGCTCTTTGGGTTTTGGCATTTCGACCAATTTGGCTGTAGCTGGAGTATTTTCTCCATATACCGCTTTCTGCACTCCCACAGGCTGATTAAAATATGCTCCACAACCTGAAAGTAGACAAATTAATAAAAATAGAAAAAGGGGACTTTTGTTCATAATCTCAATTATTTAAAATAATACCTGATTTTTTTCCATGCAAAAAGCAAATTTTATTGTCCAGGAAGAATTACTTGTGTTTGCTCTCCTGTGTCTGTATCTAAAACATCGACCACTAATCCTAAATTAGAATGGTAAATATCAATGGACAGAGTTCCAAAAACATACGTTCCTGGCGAGAGTGAACCATTGCCTGTTCCTGTACCAGTACCCGTACCCGTGCCGGTACCAGTGCCACTTCCTGTACCAGTACCGTTTCCAAATTGATTATCAAACAATGAATTCGAAAGTCTGTTTAACAACTGATTATTCAAATTGCTTTTGAAACGTTCCAAATCTGTCTGCTGTTTATAGCCTGTATTGGTATTATCCTTATAATCATTTTGGGCTTGAGCCGAACTAAGTAACCACGGATAATTAAATGTATCTCCTCCAAAATTGGGGTTTGCAGGCTTATAAGCAAGGTTTTGAGCAATAGAAATTGTACTAAAACCTAATAAGCATAGTAATAAAGCTATAGTTTTCATATAGACACTTTTTAGTTTAAACATCAAATAACAGTAGACTCTGTATCGAAAAAAATATACTCAATACTCAATTTTAATATTGAGTAATCATTTTGCTTTGTTTTTCTAGATCTTTAAAATACTTGAATAACTTTGAAGCCGCAGAATCGGCCATGTATTTTAAAAAATCTTCTTCAGGACGCGAATAAAACTCCTCTATAACATCACTATCTACCAGTATTGAAATTTTTGTTGTTCGTGCAAAAGACAATTCTTCTTGAACTGTTACAATTTTAGTAGTGTGAATCTTCAGTTTAGAATATTGGGCATAAAACGTGTCATAAAAATCATTTCCAAGCTTCGTTTTGGTATCATTGGTAACAATTCCAACCATTTCGATGCCATCTACAGGAAGAGATTTTCCTGCGTCAGATTCTGTTTCTTCTCCAAAAACAACTCGGTCTTTACCAATTATGGCATCTTTTTCATCATAAATCAACAACATTATAATCACTTCATCCTCTTTTGTATAATTGACTTGTGTTTTTGACAATTCAATTTTTTGAATGGGTTCTAATGTCGCTCTTCCGTTTTGTGCGTTGGTTGATTTATTTGAACTTGATTTGTTTTTTTTGAATACACTTAATTTATATGAAATATTCTTGAACTCTGATTTTAAATTTTCTGCAGTTCCGGTAATAAATAATAAATTCTCAATTTCTTTAACTTCAATTTTCGCTTTTACCTCTTTGTTGTACTCGGCTTGTGAAAATCCGTTTTCCGAAAAAAAAATAAAAAAAAATGCAACAATTATGTTTAAATACTTTTTCATGGCCTTAGCGATTGAATACGTAAATTGTACCAGAATTTCCAGATTGATTAATAATCATATCTTTGGATATTGAATTTGACCCTGTACTGAAAACAGTTAAATTATTGCCTTCCTGATTGACTTTCATTGCTTCGACTCCGCGAGAGTATGATGAGATATCACTTATATAATTGTTATTACCCGACTGTATATAGGATTGATTTATTTCGTCTGATTTTTTGTAGACATTCATGTAGTTGTTGTTACCAGTTTGCTGTGCAGTTACATAGGCATTATTACTGATAATATTGAAATTGGCCTGATTGAAGTTGCCAATTTGGGTGATTTTGACTATATTATGACTAATAATATATTGATTTGTGCTTTTGTTTTGATTGCGATTGTTGGATTCATTTAAAGCTATTACATAATCATTCATATTCCCATCAATAGATTGCGAGAACATATTTTCTATACTTAGAAATAAAATGACTATTACAATACTTTTCATAATTTTTTAAATAATAAAAAAAGGAAGAACTGATAAATCTAATTCTTCCTTTTCTTGTTTGTTTAGTTTGCCTGTAGCACCACGCTGCCATTTAAGAACCCTGCTTGAGTAACAGTACTAACATTTCCCCATCCTAATTGTGCTGTCAAAGCATAGTTAGCAACTCCATATTGATCGATACTAGAATAGTTTCCAATTCCAAGTTGAATTGTTGTAGCTGAATTAAATAATCCTTCTTGATAAGTTTCAGATTCATTGCCGAAGCCAAATTGAAAAGCATTAGCATCGTTGCCCCAACCTATTTGAGTTGCACTAGAACTATTAAAGAATCCGATTTGTGTTAGATCAGCATTATTGTCAACTCCAAATTGGAAAACTGTAGCACTATTTCCTAATAGTGGACCTTGGTCAATATCTGAAGTATTTCCCCATCCAATTTGTGTAACTGAAGCAGCGTTTCCAATACCTTCTTGATCAATAGTTGATGAGTTATCAACACCTATTTGAAGAACAGATGCAGAATTTAAAATACCATCTTGGTGAACATCTGAATCATTTGATCCAACTTGAACAACTAATGCTCCATTTAATAAACCAGCTTGGTCAACATTACTAGTGTTTTGTGCCACGGCAACACCTACAAACAGCATCGCGGAGATGCTTAAAATTACTTTTTTCATAATAAATATATTTAATTGGTTATTAATACAACTTATTATGTAGGTTCTTTTGTAGGTTTATATTTCTGGGCTGGAAAAGAGGGACTTTAGATGTTTTTTTGAGAACAGTTTTATGCTATTTTCTCAACTTCATGATCAAAATTAGAAAACTTTAGTCAAACCAAACCCAAGTATAAACACCTATTTTACAAGATATTAACCTCTTTTCGACAAACTGTAAAACTATCTCGATGAACTGCCAAAATGCCTTGAAATTTTCATAAGAAAAAAGATACTTATTACAATTTCTTTACATTTGGGTCTATATAAGTGGCAAAAATGCCTTTCGGGAACCAAATTTTTAATATAATCTCAAAAAAAAGCCTGTCTTTTCGAGACAGGCTTTAACAAATTGTTAGGTTACTATTATTTGGTAAATAATAATTCTCTGTATTTGGTCAATGTCCAACTTTCGTCATCGACTAATAATTCTAGTTTATCACAGTGATTACGAATTTCATCAAAATATGGTTTTACATTATTACAATATGCTTCTGCCATTTTTTGAGCATCTGTAAGCTGATTGGCTTTTTTTCTTTCATTAGTCATTGCCAACACCTTAGAATTGATTCCTTCTATATGGCCTGAGATTTCTCTAATTAAAACAATCTGCTCTTTAGCTAATGCTTCAAAGTCTTTTCCAAAAATCTCTTTTAATCCTTTAACGTTGTCAATTAAAGTATTTTGATAGCGAATTGCAGTTGGAATAACATGGTTTCTTGCAATATCTCCTAAAACTCGTCCTTCAATTTGGATTTTTTTAGTGTATTCTTCCAATTCGATTTCGTATCGCGCCTCAGCTTCAACATGATTAAAGATTCCTAATTGCTCAAATAAATCCAATGCTTGTTTAGAAACTTTCGCTTTAATAGCTTCTGGAGTAGTTTTAAAATTACTTAAACCTCTTTTTGCCGCTTCTTTTTCCCAAGCTTCACTATAACCGTCACCTTCAAAAAGAATCTTTTTAGATTGCTTGATGTATTCTCTTAAAACATTAAAAATAGCATCGTCTTTTTTCATGTCTTTCGACTCGATTAGGCCTTCTACTTCATTTTTAAAGTCAATTAACTGTTTTGCAACAATCGCATTCAAAGTTGTCATAGCATTTGAACAGTTTGAATTTGAACCCACAGCTCTGAACTCAAATTTATTTCCTGTAAAAGCAAAAGGCGAAGTTCTATTTCTGTCTGTATTGTCTAATAATACGTCTGGAATTTTACCAACAACATTCAATTTCAAATCTGTTTTTTCTTCTGGCGAAAGTTTTCCTGTTGTTACGCTTTCTAATTCAGATAAAACCTTTGTTAATTGAGCTCCAATAAATACTGACATAATCGCTGGTGGCGCTTCATTTGCTCCTAACCTATGATCGTTACTTGCTGTTGCGATAGATGCTCTTAATAAAGTTTCATTATCGTTAACCGCTTTAATGGTATTAATAAAGAAAGTCAAAAATTGTAAATTGCTCATTGGCGTTTTGCTCGGACTCAATAAATTAACGCCAGTATCTGTTGCCAATGACCAGTTGTTGTGTTTCCCTGAACCGTTTACACCTTTAAATGGTTTTTCATGAAATAATACTTTAAAATCATGACGTTCAGCCACTCTCTGCATTACATCCATTAATAAAGAGTTGTGGTCAACTGCAAGATTTGTTTCTTCAAAAATCGGAGCCAACTCAAACTGATTTGGTGCAACCTCATTATGACGTGTTTTCACAGGAATACCCAATAACATACATTCCTGCTCTAAATCTCTCATATAAGTAAGAGCACGAGTCGGGATAGATCCAAAATAATGATCATCTAACTGTTGCCCTTTTGCTGAAGTATGTCCTAATAAAGTTCTTCCCGTCATCATTAAATCAGGACGAGAATTTGCCAATGCTTTATCAATCAAGAAATATTCTTGTTCCCACCCTAAAGTTGCTGTTACTTTTTTTACGTTTTTGTCAAAATATTTACAAACCTCTGTTGCTGCTTCATCAATTGCAGACAATGCTCTTAATAAAGGAATCTTATTATCCAACGCTTCACCTGTGTAAGCAATAAATACTGTCGGGATACATAAAGTTGTACCATATATAAAAGCTGGAGAAGTCGGATCCCAAGCTGTGTAACCTCTTGCCTCAAAAGTATTTCTGATTCCTCCGTTCGGGAAACTAGATGCATCTGGTTCTTGCTGCACCAATTGTGCACCTCCAAATTTTTCTACAGATTCACTTCCGTCATAAGACGTTTCAAAAAAAGCATCGTGTTTCTCTGCCGTTGTTCCTGTCAATGGCTGAAACCAATGCGTATAATGAGTAACACCTTTAGAAAGAGCCCACTCTTTCATTCCCATGGCAATATAATCTGCCAGCTTTCTGTCTATTTTTGTTCCGTGCTGGATAGCATCTCTTACTCCTCTAAAAGCATCTGAAGTTAAATACTGCTTCATTGCCTTTTCATTAAACACATTTGCACCAAAAAGATTTGATTTTCGGCCAATTTCTTCAAAATGCACCGGCTTTCTGTTAGAAGCTTCTTGTAAAGCTTGAAAACGTAATGTTGACATGGTTATGTATATTTTAAATTCGTAATAATTTTCATTAAAAAATGATCAGCAAATATAAACAATTAAAATACCTATTTGGAATATAAATTTTAGATTTTTGAACTACAATTTTTCAACATAAAATGCTTTTTTCGAAGAATAATGAATTCAAATCACAGAAATATAACAAAACTGTACGGTATTATTGATTAAATAAACATTTTTTCATAATTTCTTAACTCAGAAATTCAAAAATGAGCCTTAATTATTACGAATTTATTTTTTTAAGGTTAATAAAATTGCTTTTTTTAAAATATACCCCTATCAAAATTATGCTTATCCAAAAAATTATACTTCATAAAACAAAATAGCCCCCTAATTTTTGGGACTGAAAAAATAAATCTATATTTGACCCAACGAAAAAAAACAAAAAAATTAATTTATATTATTATGGCTAAAATTAAGTTAGAGTACATTTGGTTAGACGGATATGAACCAACTCAAAATCTTAGAAGTAAAACTAAAGTTGAAGAGCACGAAAACTTCAAAGGAACATTAGAAGAACTTGGAAATTGGTCATTTGATGGTTCATCAACAAGACAAGCTGAAGGTGGATCTTCTGACTGTTTATTAGTTCCTGTTGCAATTTATCCAGATCCAACTCGTATCAACGGATGGTTAGTAATGTGCGAAGTTATGTATGCTGACGGAACACCACACCCTTCTAACGGTAGAGCTACAATTGATGATGATAATGATGATTTTTGGTTTGGATTCGAACAAGAGTATTTCATCATGGATACTAAAACACAACTTCCACTTGGTTTCCCAGTTGGAGGATACCCTGCTCCACAAGGGATGTACTACTGTTCAGTAGGTGGAAAAAACACACACGGTAGAAAATTAGTTGAAGAGCATGCTGATTTATGTATTGCTGCTGGAATCAACTTTGAAGGAATCAACCAAGAGGTTGCTTGCGGACAATGGGAGTTCCAATTATTCGCTAAAGGAGCTAAAAAAGCTGGAGACGAAATCTGGGTTGCTCGTTACTTACTTGACCGTTTAACTGAGAAATATGGTTACTATATTGAATATCACCCAAAACCTCTAGGAGATACTGACTGGAATGGTTCTGGTATGCACGCTAACTTCTCTAACACAGTTCTTAGAACATGTGGTTCTCAAGAAACTTACGAGAAAATTTGCGAGGCTTTCCGCCCTGTTACAAAAGAGCACATCGCAGTTTATGGAGCTTACAACGATCAACGTTTAACTGGTAAGCACGAAACTGCTTCTATCAACGATTTCTCTTATGGAGTTTCAGACAGAGGATGTTCTATCAGAATTCCTTTAATGACTGTTCAAAAAGGATGGAAAGGTTGGTTAGAAGACAGAAGACCAGCTTCAAACGGAGACCCTTACAAAATTGCTGCTAGAATTATCAAAACTGTAAACTCAGCAATATAATTTAAAGCTTAAGCTATATTCTAAAAACGCCAGCATTATTTGCTGGCATTTTTTTTACCATAAACCCGACACAACGAGCCCCACTGTTTGTCATTCCGAGGAACGAGGACACGAGCGATAGCGAATTGGCGAAGCAATCACACTCGGGATTCGACAAAGATTGATGACATTCTTTGCGGAGTTTCTAGTGTGATTCCTCGTTCCTCGGAATGACAAAACTAAGAGCAAAATTCAATAAACTAAAAAAACAAAACAACCTAAGCCTCAAAAAAACCTATAACTTTATAATACTTAACATTTTACAAATAATAAATATTACTTAATTTTAGGATTAAATTTAATTTTTAAGTTAGACTTCAAAACTTATCTTTGTAAATCATTAAAAAAAATCATTATGATAGTCTGGTCACTCTTTTTACTTGCTGTAGTTTTTATTCTTGCTTTAGACTTAGGTGTCTTCAACAAAACACCCCACATCATTAGCACAAAAGAAGCCAGCAAATGGACCTTGGTTTGGGTTACTTTATCTTTCCTTTTTTCGGGAGTAATTTATTGGCTGTATACCACAGACTACATTGATAATCCAGACAATTTGAAACCAGCTGTGGCTTCAATGAAGTTTATAACGGGTTATTTGATCGAACTTTCACTGAGTGTCGATAACATCTTTGTTATTGCTATTATTTTTGCTTCTTTTAAAATTCCACAAAAGTATCAACACCGCGTTCTATTCTGGGGAATCTTAGGTGCTATTGTTTTCCGCGGATTAATGATTTTCTTCGGCGTTATGCTGATAAATAAATTTGCTTGGACAACTTATGTATTTGGAGTTTTCTTAATATTTACCGCAATAAAAATGCTTTTTTCTGGAGAAGAAGAAGATTTTCACCCAAAAGACTCTTTTATCTATAAGGCTTTAGGTAAAATTATGCCGATTACATCAGAAACTGACGGAGAGAGATTTTTCATTTCGACCAAAACTGCAAAAAAAGCAGCTACTCCATTATTTGTAGCTTTAATCGTTATCGAAGTTATGGACGTTTTATTTGCTGTTGACAGTGTACCTGCAATTCTTGCCATTACAAAAGACCCATTTTTAGTGTTCAGTTCAAATATTTTTGCTATTCTTGGATTACGTTCTATGTATTTCTTCTTAGCAAATATGCTGGCAAAATTCAGTTATTTAGAATACAGCTTGGTTGCTATCTTAGCTTTCGTTGGATTAAAAATGCTTTTACACGATTTCTTCCACGTTCCAGAATGGGCTTCTTTAGGATTTATTGCTTTATCTCTTCTAGTAGGAATTTTAGTTTCTCTTAAATTCGGACCAGAAAAGGTTTTAAATGATTCGTCAAGCGAAGAATAATTAGTTTCAAACATATATTCATAAAAAAAGGAAATCTCGCGATTTCCTTTTTTTATTGTAATCACAAATTAATTTTTATTACTTTTCTTATAATTTAACATTAAAAATTAAAGAAATTACATATAAATATTTATTTTAGGACTTTTTAATTTAAATTTTTATCATGAAAAAAAATTACTTATTTCTCATTGCGACATTAATGCTAAATACTTTAATGTTTGCACAAACCGTTATCTTAACTCCAACAGCGGTAAACAACACCAATGTAAATTCTGGTCCCATTAATTTGTCTTCTATACCAACTTCGACTATCTCATTAAACGTTAAAGTTGATATTCCAAGTAATGTCGCTGTTAGCGATTACGGAACATTAAAAATATATTATTCTAATTCAAGTGTATTAAATGCCAATGTTACGTCTGGGGGAGATAGTGGTACTTTATTTTTTGGTGGCGGAAGAACTGCAACCCGAAGTATTGTAATAAACTTGTTCTGGAGTGATTTCTCAACTTCTGGCGGATTCATTTTTGCCGAATACAAAAATCCTGCAGGAACAGCTTACAGAAGTTCAAATTTAGCCGTGATTAAAAATTCATCTGTAAATTCAGGAACTACCCTTAACCCTCCCGCCGATGCTCCAAACCCTACAAAAATTGCAAACACTTTGTGTTGTAATCAAACTGTAAGACTAGGAGACAAACCACAACCTATAACTGGCTCTAAATTTTTAAATCCGTACGAAAATGAACCATATGGCATTAAAGCAAGTTGGGAAACGAATGGTATTCCTCGCCCTCCTAATTTTTTAAATGTCGACAATATTAATCATAACATAACTCTAGATCACACAACTGCTCTTGGTAGTTTTACAGTAAAAAGAATGCTAGGTTATCGCTATCTTAATGATTACCCTAATACAAGCAATCTTATTACTATTACTGTTGTTCCTTCACCAATTTCAAGCAATTATATTGGACTATTTAACGGATCAAGTCCCAATGCAGACGGATATTACGAGTTTTCAAGTGTCGGAACAATAAACTTGAGCGGAAATTCTCCTCAAGTAAATTTAAACATTCTAAACAATCCAAATCACATACCACAAAGAGGAGATGATTTAGCTAATGTAGAAAGCTATAGATGGGAATATAAAGATATTAAATACAACAGTAATCCATGGATTACTATTCCAAATGAAAATAGTGCTTCTGCAGATTTTTTCGCCCCAGAACCTCAAAGAAGTGAAGACATATACTATTTAATCAGGAGAATTGCAATCTATAAAAATATTTCAAGGGTAAGCGAAGAATTAAAAATTCTAGTTAGAGGAATACGTTTTAACAATACTATTTGTTGCGATCAATCATTAAAAATTATTGATAAAAATAATTTTGAAAAACCTTTAACAATTAACGGCTCAACTCCTCTTATTGACAATTCATCAATAGAAGGCACGAATTTCAGTATTCGCTCCACATCATTTCAATGGCAAGTCCGAAACTTAAATCGCACATCATCAGAATGGGTTGACATACTTAATGCAACAGACAAAGACTATCTACCCACTCAAACACTTCTAGTAAAAGAAAGCGGAAATAGAGGAGGAGGTTATATTTTTGATACTAATTACCAATATAGAAGAATTGTTAAATCTAATTACAATGTATACAATAATAAATGGATTTCAGGAACCCTCGCAAGTTACAGCAACGAAACATCTTTAAATGGAATCTACAACGAACCAACGATCTCCTTGTTTCCGAATCCAACATCATCAATTTTAAACATACAAAGTCCATTAAATTTAACAAATAGTGAAATTATTATTTCAAATATAACTGGAAATATTGTCAATCATAATAATTATTCAATAATAAACTCAAATTTAATAAGTATAAATGTATCAAACTTTGCAACTGGTACTTACTTTATCACAATACAAACTAATTATCTTAAAATAACACAAACTTTTATCAAACAATAATTAGAACACAAAAATAAAAAAAGGAAATCGTAAGTAGACTGCACCCAAAAGTTTAGACAAATTTATTATTAAGTTTGATAATAATGAGCTCGATATTGTATCGGGCTCATTCCTTTTAAATTAAGTTTTATCCTGTCATTATTGTAATAATTTATATACTCAATAATCTCTTGTTTTAATTGATTAACGGAACTGTATTTTTTAAGATAAAACAGTTCAGCTTTTATTATTCCAAAGAAATTTTCAATAACTGCATTGTCAAGACAATTCCCTTTTCTGGACATACTCTGTTTAATTCCTTTTTTCTTTAAGAGATATTGATATTGCTTCATTTGGTATTGCCATCCCTGATCAAAATGCAATATTAAATTAGTTTGATTTGGTATTTTTTTAAATGACTTCCTAAGCATCGATAAAATTTGATTAAAATCGGGTCTTTCAGATAAATCATAACTCACAATCTCTCCATTATATAAATCAATTATTGGAGATAGGTATATTTTTTTGCCCGTCACATTAAACTCCGTAATGTCTGTTGCCCATTTTTCATTTGGCATTACGGCTTTAAAATTACGTTTTAATATATTGGGAGCTATTTTACCTTGTTCTCCTTTGTATGATTTGTACTTTTTTGTCCGAATTAAACTTTTTAAGCCTAAAACATTCATTAATCTCAATACCGTTTTATGATTAATCAAAACTCCTTTGTTTTTGATTGCCAAAGTAATTCGTCTGTAACCAAATCTGCCTTTGTGTTGGTGATAAATCTTCTCAATCAGTGCTTTTAGATCTTTATATTTATCAGTTATTTGATGTTTTTTTACGTAATAGTAATAACTGCTTTTTGCCATATTCATATGTCTTAACATATTTGCTAAATCATATTGATGCCTTAATTCTATTATGGCTTGCGCTTTGTATTCTTGATTTCTTCGGCTTGAACTAAGGCATTGAACTTTTTTAATAAAGCATTTTCACATCGAAGTGATTCTATTTCTAATAAAAGCTCTTCTTCTCTGGTCAGAGTTTTACTAGATTTCTTTTTGGCTCTTTTATTAGTCATCGATTTTGGTTTTCCTTTTGGGTTTGGTTTTAAGCCTAAAATTCCCTGAGCTTGGTAATTCTTCTGCCAGCCAATAATAACTGATTCACTGGGGATGTTAAATTTAACGTAGGCTTCTCCCAAAGATAGTGACTTCTTCTTGATTGCATTTAAAACTTTTTGCTTAAAATCAATAGTGTAAGATTGATTTTTTCTAGGCAAAAGACTTTCCTTACCCAACTTTCGGTAAAAACTAATCCATCTGCCTAAATTCGAAACCCGCAGAACGTTTTCTTTTGCAACGGAATTAAGTGATCGATTCTTTTTTAAAACTTCCTCAACACAGTAAAGTTTAAATTCATAGTTGTACTTGACTTGACTTTTCTTTCCATAAAAATGCCCCCAAATAGTGTCTAACTTTTTGGGGGCAGTTCACAAAGATTTCCTTTTTTTATTTATTAGAAATATTAAAGCTTCATTTTTTGAACTTGGCTTTCACTTAGTTTAGCAGCTTTCATTACATCATTAAGATTATTTTTATTTACTGATGCTGCAAAATCTGCTGGAACAACAACAATTCTAAAAATTTGATTTAACCTATAATCTGCTGGAATAGTTCCTTGATCATTTCCATCTAAATAAATATTCACATAATTATAAGTAAAAACATATTTTAATGAAAAATCTCTAGTTCCATCATCAAAATAATAAGTTTCTGGTAATGCTTGCCAAACTGGTCTACCTCCATTATCAGTACCATCAAAACGATAGACTAAAACTACATCTGATTCTACTAACGGTACAGGAAAATTAAACCTAACGCTGTAATTATTATTAGTAGTAAAATTATAATAATTAGGAGCTACATTTTCATAAACTGTTCCAACTCCATTATATCCATCTTGCCCTGGAGGTCCCGGAGGCCCTTCTGGTCCTTCACAGCTAGAAAATGCAATTAAACCGATAACTGCAAATAAGGTAAGTATCTTTTTCATAATTATTTTTTTTAAGTATTATACTATAAAGGTATTCCAAAAATCAAACCAAAAAAAGTACTTTGGCTTATTTTACAATAAAAATATCCTTATTTTTTCGCAGTCGCCTGATTTTTAGCTAGTATTTTATTAAAAAATAATGCATGGTACGGAAGCGAATTTTCCCAGTAATCCCAAGTATGCGCTCCTGGACGTTCTGTATAATCGTGGTCAACTTTATTATAAACCAATCTTCTGTGGAGCTCTCTATTTGGCTCGATTAAAAAATCGTCTACTCCGCAATCTATTATTAATGGTAATTTATTTGTTTTTAACTTATCAGCCATTCTTAAAACAGAATTTTGTTCGTACAATTCGGTATTTCCGCTTTTATCTCCAAAAACAGGTTGCATTAATTTTACAATTTGAGCAGATGAATCTCTATTAAGCATTGTGCTCATATCTACCGCACCGCTCATACTTCCTGCCGCACAAAACAAATCGGGATGTCTGGCCGACAAGTACAAAGCGCCATGACCGCCCATAGAAAGCCCTGTTATTACTCTTCCGTTTCTATTACCAATTGTTCGATATGTTTTATCTACTTTCTGTATCACTTCTTGCGTAATAAAAGTTTCAAACTGACTTTCTTTGTTCACAGGACTATCTATATAAAAACTAAACGTCTCTCCTTCTGGCATTACGATAATCATATTGTATTGATCTGCCAGATTATGAACCAGTTTTTTGTTTGGCGTATTTTTAAGCCAGTCGCTAAAATGTCCGTATGCGCCATGTAGCAGATACATAACCGGAAAAGTGGTTTTGCTTTTGGCATAAGAATTTGGCAGAACTACCGCCGCTTTATAGGTTTTACCCATTGCGGTACTAGCAACTTGAAGTGTGTCTACTTTTGCAGCGTATGTCATGGTGGTAAGACAAAGCAAAAATGCAGACAAGAGCATTTTAAATTTCTTCATTTTGATATTTTTTTTCTGATTAGGGTTTGTAAATATAACTTTTTTCAGAATAAAATATATGAAAAATCCGACTGGTTTTTGATGCCGCGAATTGCACTAATTTTCACTAATTAATATAAATACTCTCTCATAGAAAAATAAAAAAAAATCCGATTAGCTTTTGACCAATCGGATTTCTGTTTTTTTTGCCACAGATTAAAATGATTATTCGGATTTTTCAATTTATACTTCAAACGCAGAAAAATAAAAAATCAATTTAATCTGTGCAATCTGTGGCATAAAACTTTAACTAATAATAATCTTATGTTCATGACGGTATTGCGATGCGCTTTTACCAGTATATTGTTTAAACGATTTACTAAAGTGGCTGAAATTATTAAAACCGCTCTCATAGCAAACTTCATTAATACTCATAGGCTGTTCTGCCAAAAGCTTAGAAGCGTGAACTAGACGATATTCATTTACAAACTCAGTAAATGTTTTGTTTGAAATCTTCTTGAAATAACGGCAGAAAGATGGCGTAGTCATACTCACCAGACTCGAAACCTCATCTATAGAAATAGATTCCTGAAAATGATCTTTCACAAAATTGAAAACCACATTCATACGATCATTATCCTGAGTCTGTAGTTCCATCGAAAATCCGTCGGCGTTTAAAATGGTATATTCCTCAGCCGATTCCAGTTCGTCTAAAACACTCAAAAGTGTCATTAGTCGCTGAAATGGAGGTTCGTTTTCCATCATTTCAATTTTCTTTCCGATGCGCTTTTTCGTTTCACCGCCAAAAGCGATTCCGCCTTTAGCCTGTTTTAATATATTCTGAACTTTTCTCATTTCGGGAGCCACAAAAAAGTCGCTTCCTAAAAATTCAGGTTTAATATGGATAACGGTTTCCGTTGTATTTCCCGTCTGCTCATTTGTAAAGCCGCAATGCGGCAAATTAGCTCCTATTAAAAGTAAACTACCGTTGGTATAATAAGAAACATGGCTTCCTATTTGTCTCTTTCCTGCCCCACCATTTATATAGACCAACTCAATTTCTGGATGATAGTGCCATAAATGAGCTTTACTATTGGTCTTTTCGGCGTGTTTTGCGTAGGTAAAAGAACTTCCGTATGAGTTAGTTATCACTTCAAGAGCTGGGGCAATTGTCTTCATGATAATTTCTTTAAAAAATAATAGCAAATTTAACAAAATCACCTAAAATAATTTATATTTTAACCTATAACGGTTTCGTAAATGCGAATTTTACATTAAAACAACGTTCTTAACACTGAAATATTTACATCAAAATAGGCTTTTTTTTAGGGTCTTATTTTTTTTCATGACTTTTTTTCTATTTATCCTATTTAAAACCCATTTTAATACCAATATGTTAAAATTTGTAAGAAAAATAGAAATTTTAAGAAGTATTCAGTTTTTTAAAAAATTTGAATAAAAACAATCAAATTAACAAAAACACAACATTAAAGTCAAATTTTAACATATAACGGTTTCGTAAATGAGAATATAGCATATAAATTGGAAAATATAGATGTTAAAATACCACACCTGTCGCTATAACTTTGCATCAGAGAAATGAACGAAAAAAATTTAATACTATAGAATATGAAAAAGATTATGAAATTAAGTTTAGTATGCGCAGTGCTTCTAACAGGAATGAGTACTTATGCAATTGATGGAAATGAAGCGTTAAATCTTCATGTATTAAAAGGAAATGGCAAGGTAATTGCTTTTGGAATTAATCAATTACAAAAAGCAGTTATTAGTATATCTGATACAAATGGTAATGTAATCTATACTGAGAATGCTTCTGGTAAAGACGGAATTTTAAGAACTTTCAGTTTAGAAGAATTCCCACAAGGAAAATACATTTTGGAAGTTTCTGACAGCTTCAAAAAAGTAAAATACGATATCACTGTTAACGCTAATAGTTCTGTTTTATCTTCAAAAGGTACAGTTTCTGTTAACTAAGAAAATATTAAGGTTAAGTGCAATTCTTCACGGCACTTAAAACTTTATACTCTAATACAGTATAAAAAGTGAGGTTAGATAGTTAGTAAGTTAAAAACTTTCAAAAGTTTTAAAAACGGTTCTTTGTGGTTACTGAGCCGTTTTTTTTTGCTTTATACTTTGGAGTTTTCAACCGCAAAGTTTTTTTACCGTACAAAGATTTACGCAAAGTTCGCAAAGTTTATTTTTGACAAAGCTTTGCAGTTAAATTCACGTATTTTTTTTAACGCAAAGGGCGCAAAGGTCACGCAAAGTTCACAAAGTTTTTTTATTAAAGATCATGCATATAAATGCAAAGTTCGCAAAGCTTTATTAGGATAAAGCTTTGTGAACTTTTTTATTATATAAAATTTACTCAAAAAAAAACTTTGCGTGACCTTTGCGCCCTTTGCGTTACCATACACAATCCAAATAAAAACTTAGTACCTCAGAATCTTAGCACCTTAGAACCTCACCAACATTCCTACATTTTATAAAGAAATCGTTATCTCAATATAAATTAAAAATCATTAAAAACGTTGAAAAATAATAGGTGTTTTGTCAAAAACGATAAATATAATTCAAATTTTAACCTATAACGGTTTCGTAAATGAGAATATAGCATAGAAATTGGAGAATATAGTATTGATTTTTTACTTACAACTAAAGTAATTTAGCATCAGAGAATTAGAACTATTAATTTAAAAACTAAATACCATGAAAAAGATTGTTAGATTGAGTTTAGTAGCAGCATTGCTTTTCACAGGAATAAGCACATATGCAATTGATGGAACAGCAGATTTTAATCTGCATGTAATTAAAGCTAATGGCAAAATGATCACATTTGGTCTTAACCAAACACAAAAAGCCAACCTAGCAATTTATGACAAAGACGGAACTTTAATTTATTCTGAAAGCGCTTCAGGCAAAGACGGAATTTTAAGAACTTTCAGTCTAGAAGAATTTCCAGAAGGAACTTATTTCTTAGAAATAGAAAATAATGCAAAAAAAGCAAAATACGAAATCACTATAACTGACGATTCAACTGTTTTATCTCAAAACGCAGTTTCTTCAGTTTATAAAGCAGGTTTTGCTAAAAATACAAGTGTGGCAGCACGCTAAAAAAGTTTATGCTTTCATAAGTATAAAAGTGAGGTTAGATAGTTAGTAAGTTTAAAAACTTTCAAAAGTTTTAAAAACAGCTCTTTGTGGTTATTGAGCTGTTTTTTTTTGCTTTTTACTTAAGGTTCTGAGATGCTAAGGTTCTAAGGATCTAAGTTTTTGAAAGATTTTGAGATTCTAAGCTTTTTTTATGCAGTATACTTATAGATCAATATTTAAACGTTAAGGATAAACTTAGAACCTTAGTATCTTAGAACCTTTTTTTGTAAATAAATTCTTAACTCAATGTAAATTAAAAATCAAGCAAAACATTAAAAAATAACAACTGAATTAACAAAAACATTAAATATAATTCACGTTTTAACCTATAACGGTTTCGTAAATGAGAATATAGCATAGAAATCGGAAAATACAGTTGCGCTTTTTCATGTATTACATAAGTAATTTAGCATCAGAGAATTAGAACTATTAATTTAAAAACTAAGTACCATGAAAAAGATTGCAAAATTGAGTTTAGTAGCAGCGTTGCTTTTCACAGGAATAAGCACTTACGCAATTGATGGAAATGGAGAATTTAATCTTCATGTATTAAAAGCTAATGGAAAACTGATCACTTTCGCACTTAATAAAGTACAGAAAGCCAATTTAGCTATTTATGACAATGATGGAACTTTAATTTATTCTGAAAGCGCCTCTGGAAAAGATGGAATCTTAAGAACTTTCAGTCTAGAAGAGTTTCCAGAAGGAACTTATTTCTTAGAAGTAGAAGACAATGTAAAAAAAGCAAAATATGAAATTACAATAACTGATAATGCATCATTATCAAGAACTGCAATTTCTTCAGTTTACAAAACTGGTTTTGCTAAAAATTCGAGTGTTGCTGCACGCTAAGAATTTATACCCCAAAAAAAGGTATAAATCAAGGTTAGAAAATTTAAAAATTACGGTTTAAGAAACAGCTCTTTGTGGTTATAGAGCTGTTTTTTTGTTTTAAGAAAAAAGCAAAATTGCAAAGGACAACCATTTTCTGAAAATTATTCTTATTAATTCCAACTCTTTGATTTTTAAGTGTTAAAAAATGTTTTCTAAAAATAAATCCGTAAACCCAGTAAATACGTATATAGTTCAAACAAAATACAGAAATAATTACAATTCAATAACTTAAGCATTTAAAAATGCTTATTTATTGCTAAAAATTAAATTTGTATTTGTAGTTTTACGCGTTCCACATTTAGTAATTAACAATTTAAAAAAAACATGACAAAATTTACCAAAGCTGGTTTAGTTGCTGCCTTTTTTTTAGCGACTGTGTTTACCTATGCCATTGATGGAAAAGGTGATTACATTTTAAATATCAAAACAGGAAACGGAAAAGTAGTTAGCTTTACTTTAGACACTGTAGAAAATGCATCTTTCTCTATCTACGACGAGAATCACAATTTACTTTATGCGGGACAATCTGCAGCAGACAAATTGGAAGTTTCAAAAACTATTAGTCTAGAAAGTTTTCCTGCTGGAACTTATGTTCTTGAAGTGAAAGCAAACGACAAAGTAGCGAAACATGAAATTAAAGTTGCTGCTAAAAAAGTTAAGACTGTAAAGTTAGACCAATCTGTTAACCAGAGTCCTTCTTTCCGTCGTTAATTTTTTGCCCCCTAAGAATTAGAAAAGCAGCTCGTACCAGGAGCTGCTTTTTTTGTTTTCATATTTTCTATTTCCTTAAATCCGAGCCTATTTTTGCTAGCTTCCAAAAAAAATCTTTTTCAGATGGAACGATTATTTTTTGCGATTCTTTATATACCAAAGAATGCATAAAAGCATAAACATAATCTAAGAAATCTACGAGTTTGAAACTCTGCCGATATTCTGGACGCAATTCGTCGCTGCTGGCAAAACATATATTTCCAGATTCTCTTTCTTCTAAAAATAGCAAACCTAAACCATTTGCAGACAATTTTACTATGTCGCTATTTATATGAATCACCGAAAATTTTTGTAATAAATCATCTAGCATAAAAAAAGATTCGGCACTCTGATTTATTTTTTGAACGCAAAACTCAAAATCATCATCATCAAGAAATGCAATCTTAGTTTTTTTGCGCTGCAAAGCTTCTATTTTATTCAGATAATCCTGTATTGTCATCGTAATGTTCTTTATACCATAAAGTTAAATTATATTTTTTTTGGGAATGAAAAACCATGTCTGAAAATCTTTTTTTACTTTAAAAAAAATACATAAAACACATTAAATCAAATATTTACAAGAATGAAATATAATCGACAAAATCAAAAAAACATCGTTTAAAAGCATTTTATGTTACTGATTTACATATCTTTGCATAACAAAATCATCATTAAACGCAAAATAATAAACCCGAATTGACGTTTATTGATTTATTAATGCTTTATCAAGCTGAAAATACTTTGAAAACAAACAAAAAAATTACGATTAAATACCATAACCAAAACTAAACCTATGCAAAAACAACTAGCTATTTTAGTATTGTTAATCGTATTTTCATTTCGTGCAGCTGCGCAAAGTGAAACATTCTATAAAACTGATAAAGTCAGCGACAGGTACGCCTATGTCGATGTCATAAAAACCTATGAAAGAGTTGCCGCAAAAGGATACAAATCTGTAGACTTGTTTCAAAAACTTGGAAATTCATCGTACTCAAACTGCGAACTAGAAAAAGCAGCCGAATGGTACACCAAACTATTTTCTCTTACCACAGATTTAGAACCTGTATATTATTATCGTTACGCAGAATCGTTGCGTTTTATTTGTGAAAATGCAAAAGCCGATGCACTAATAGAAAAACTAAAACGTAAATCGAAAACAACAATAAAAAAGAAAGTTTAATTTCTTGAAACTGATATAAAAAATCTCTCAGAAATGAGAGATTTTTTGCTTAATCCATGATCTTGTCATTTCGACCGAAGGGAGAAATGATAAACTGAAGAATGTAAACTTTATGTCCCACGAGCAGGAGAAATTTATTTTTCAATATATTTGAGATATGAATCAAAACACAAAAGATATATCAATCAGGCAAGCTCTAAATACAGATTTACCTAAACTTGCCGAATTTCTGCAATTTTTAGTAAGTGCAGAAAGACCCTTTGATGTAACATTAAAAGAAGGAGAGATTTTTTATTATAGTATAGAGGATTTTATTTCTGACCCCAAGTCAGAACTTTTGGTTATAGACTTTAACGATCAAATTATTGGTTGTGGATACGCTCAAATCCGATCAGCTAAACCCTATCAAAAACATGAATTTTTCGGGTATCTAGGCTTTATGTATGTAGATCCCCAGTTTAGAGGACGAGGTCTTAATAATCTTTTAATTAACCATCTTAAAAAATGGGTTTTATCTCAAGGAACAACCGAGGTTAGATTAGACGTATATCATGATAACGAAGCCGCTGTCAACGCTTATAAAAAGGCAGGATTTAAGCCAATATTGACAACCATGCGTTGTGATATAAGCCAAATGGATGATATTATTTAACCGCAACATTTAAACACAATATTTGTCATTTCGACCGAAGGGAGAAATCACACACGTAATTCCGCAAAGATTGGTGACTTACTTTGTCGAGCTTCTAGTGCGATTTCTCACCCGAAGTCTCGGGATCGAAATGACAAACTTTAAAGGAATTATTCTTTTAACAAAATAAAAACCTCCCATTTCTGAGAGGTTTTCTTTTATATAAAATTTACTATTTTTCTTTAAGCAATTTTTCTAAATACTCAATTTTATCTTTTTCTGATTGAAGCAAACGCTCGTAAAGCTTTTTATTTTCTTCTACCGTTTCCATTAATTTATCTAGTGGATTGAAAGTGCAATTATTAAGTCCGAAATAATTATTGGGACTTTCATTAAAAGTATTAAAATAATTAATTGCTGCTTCGTCTGAAAAATTCTTAATTGCTTCAACCGTTACACCAAGTGCTTTTGCAACTTCAACAAGTTTTTCTTCATCAATGGTTTCACTATTTTCCATAGCCGAAATCGCCTGCTGGTTTGTTCCTAAAGCCTGTGCCAAAGCTTCCTGTTTCATATCACGAAGTTCACGAATACGGCTTATTTTTCGCCCTATATGATTTGGTTTTGTTAGTGTGCTCATAATTCAAAGATAATAATAAAGTGTGAAAATCGGTAAAATGTAAAAAACAGATTTTATACCGTGCGATACAGATAAAAATGATTTGGTACAGTAAAATCTATTTCTTTCTTCGCCGAACCAAAACAAAAGTACAATTTTTCTTATAATATTTTTATAAAAGTCAAATTGCAAACCAATTAAAAACTATCTGCCATATGAAAACGAACGAAACGGAAGCTTTACAAAAACTGCAAAAATTAACAGCTCAGTATTTTACAACGTTAAAACCTACTGATGAAGCTAATTCTTACAAAGTTCAATTTAAAGTCGTTAATTATTTAGAACTCGGCTGTCTTATTACCGATTTATTGAAATTATGTATTCTCGCAATCGATAATGATATGCATAACTTTTCTAAAAAAGATAAAGGTGCAACTATTAATGTAAGTCTGATTTTAGAAACGGTTTTGCATTTGTTTCCTATGGATGAAATGGAGTTTTTGGGCTTTGTTGGGGAGGTTCTTGAGTGATTTCTATTTGCTATTCCAAAATGGTATGAACATAGCCCGTGGTTTCAACCACGGGAACGCAATATTGTCTTGCTCCGATTGTGTACCCGTGGTTGAAACCACGGGCTATATTTGATAATAGGATTTTTTGCTGGCGAGAGTGTCTCGCTCGTGCATTTCTTTGCGTTCACGAGCGGGACTCTCGCGCTAGCAGACACTAGGGGACTACTTTTTTAATAGAATTTATTGAGAGATTTAGATTCTTAAAAATCTGCATAAAAAAGCCTGAAAGGCTAAAAGCTGCAAAATAGGGCAACGCCCTATTAGCTAAAACTCAATGCAACTCGAAGCCCTGAAAGGGCGATAGACATTCTTGTTATCTAATTGCTTACGCCCTTTCAGGGCTTTCTTTTTGGATTTTATTACAGACATTGGGCTTTGCCCAATGCTGAATGATTATAGACCTTCGGTCTTATTTAAAGATTCATTCAAATAAAAAACCTCTCATTTCTGAGAGGTTTCAATATTAGCTAAGCGTCTGAAAATATCGGACGTTTGAATCAAAATCCTACATATTCCTTCTATACTGCCCACCAACCTCAAACAACGCCGAAGTAATCTGCCCTAAAGAACAAACCTTTGTAGCTTCCATTAAATGATCAAATAAGTTTTCGTTTTTAATAGCGGCTTGCTGTAAAGCATTTAAATGCTCGTTTACTTTTTCTTCGTGGAAATTATGCAGGTTATCCAGCATCGTAATCTGATATTGTTTTTCTTCTTCTGTTGCACGAATAACCTCAGCCGGAATTACCGTTGGCGAACCTTTTGAACTCAAGAAAGTATTTACACCAACAATTGGGAAATCGCCGTTGTGTTTTAAAGTTTCGTAATACAAACTTTCTTCCTGAATTTTAGATCTTTGGTACATCGTTTCCATTGCACCTAAAACTCCTCCTCTTTCTGTAATTCTATCGAATTCTTGTAAAACAGCTTCTTCTACTAAATCGGTTAATTCTTCGATGATGAAAGAACCTTGAATTGGGTTTTCGTTTTTCGCTAAACCTAATTCTTTATTAATAATCAGCTGAATTGCCATTGCACGACGTACAGATTCTTCTGTTGGCGTTGTAATCGCTTCGTCGTAAGCGTTGGTGTGCAATGAATTACAGTTGTCATAAATTGCATATAAAGCCTGTAAAGTTGTTCTAATATCATTGAAATCAATTTCCTGTGCATGTAACGAACGCCCGGAAGTTTGAATATGGTATTTCAGCATTTGGGCTCTTTCGTTGGCTCCGTATTTGTTTTTCATGGCTTTTGCCCAAATCTTACGCGCCACACGTCCAATAACTGAATATTCTGGATCTACTCCATTCGAGAAGAAAAACGATAAGTTTGGTCCAAAATCGTTGATGTTCATTCCGCGGCTCAAATAATATTCCACGTAAGTGAAACCATTTGAAAGCGTAAACGCCAATTGCGTAATTGGGTTTGCTCCTGCTTCAGCAATATGATATCCAGAAATCGAAACAGAATAGAAATTACGAACGTTTTTAGTAATAAAATATTCCTGAACGTCACCCATTAAACGCAAAGCAAATTCGGTTGAGAAAATGCACGTATTTTGTGCCTGATCTTCTTTTAAAATATCGGCCTGAACCGTTCCGCGAACTTGAGCTAACGTTTTTACTTTTATTTCGTTATAAACTTCCAAAGGTAAAACCTGATCTCCCGTAACTCCTAAAAGCATTAAACCTAAACCATTGTTTCCGTCTGGCAAATCGCCTTGGTATCTTGGTCGTTCAATTCCTTTTTCTTTATATAATTTGTTGATTTTTGCCTCAACTTCTTTTTCTAAATCATTTGCCTTGATGTAAATCTCACATTGCTGATCGATTGCCGCATTCATAAAGAAACCTAACAGCATTGGCGCAGGCCCATTAATCGTCATACTTACCGAAGTTAAAGCATGAACTAAATCGAAACCTGAATATAGTTTTTTAGCATCGTCTAAACAGCAGATTGAAACTCCCGCGTTTCCGATTTTTCCATAAATATCCGGACGCAAATCTGGATCGTTTCCGTATAAAGTTACACTGTCAAAAGCTGTAGAAAGACGTTTTGCTGGCATTCCCGCACTTACATAGTGAAAACGTTTATTGGTTCTTTCTGGTCCGCCCTCGCCCGCAAACATTCTTGACGGATCTTCGCCTTCACGTTTAAACGGATACAATCCCGAAGCAAACGGAAATTCTCCAGGAACATTTTCCTGTAAATTCCAACGCAAAATATCGCCCCAGCCTTCATATTTAGGCAAAGCTATTTTCGGAATCTGTAAATGTGATAAACTTTCAGAATGCGTTGCAATCTTGATTTCTTTATCACGAACTTTAAACGAGTAAACCGGATTTTTGTATTTCGCTACTTTTTCATCCCAATTCAGGATAATTTCCCAATTGTACGGATCTAAATCCATTTTTACTTTATCAAACTGATTTAGTAAAAGATTTAAGAAGATTCTGTTTTCGTCGTGTTCTGCAATGCCGCTTGGTAAAACTGTAGAATCGTCAATTCCTGCTTTATTGATTTGTGGCACTTTTCCAGAAACCGATTCAATGGTTTTGAAAATTCCGTATAATTTCTGAGCGACTTTTTGTTGTGAAATGGCCGTTTCATCATAGCTTCTATTATTCTCTGCAATTTCAGATAGATAACGAGTTCTTCCTGGCGGAATTACAAAGATTTTCTCACTCATTTCTTTAGTGATTGTAAAAGTCGATTTCAAATCTGAAGCCGTTTTTTCAACCACTTTATCCATAATCGCTTTGTAAAGCGTGTTCATTCCCGGATCGTTAAACTGCGAAGCAATCGTTCCGAAAACAGGCATTTCGTCTGGGCTTTTATCCCAAAGACCATGATTGCGCTGATATTGTTTTTTTACATCGCGCAAAGCATCCAATGCGCCACGTTTATCAAATTTGTTTAAAGCCACTAAATCGGCAAAATCAAGCATGTCGATTTTCTCCAATTGTGTTGCAGCTCCAAATTCTGGCGTCATTACATATAAAGAAACGTCTGAATGATCCATAATTTCTGTATCAGACTGACCAATTCCAGAAGTTTCCAGAATAATCAAATCGTATTTTGCCGCTTTCAAAACCTGAATCGCTTCGGCAACATATTTAGACAAAGCCAAATTCGACTGACGTGTCGCAAGCGAACGCATATAAACGCGAGGATTATTAATGGCATTCATACGGATTCTGTCTCCTAAAAGTGCTCCTCCTGTTTTTCTTTTCGAAGGATCGACAGAAATTAATCCGATTGTTTTTTCTGGGAAATCAATTAAGAAACGGCGAACCAATTCGTCAACTAAAGAAGATTTTCCCGCTCCCCCCGTACCTGTAATTCCTAAAACTGGAATTTTAGACGTGGCATTGCTTTCATGAATTTTATCAAAAACTGGTTTTGCAATTTCTGGGAAGTTTTCTGCAGACGAAATCAAACGTGCAATTGCCGTTGGAACTTTATTTTCGATGTGATCGATTTCTCCGTTTAATTTATCTCCAATTGGAAAATCGGCACGTTGAACTAAATCATTAATCATTCCTTGCAAACCAAGAGAACGTCCATCGTCTGGAGAATAAATTCTTGTAATACCATATTCATGCAATTCTTCGATTTCGCTTGGAAGAATTACACCACCTCCGCCTCCGAAAATTTTAATGTGTCCTGCCCCTTTTTCGCGAAGCAAATCATACATATATTTAAAGTATTCGTTGTGTCCGCCTTGGTAAGAAGTCATGGCAATTGCATTGGCATCCTCTTGAATCGCGGTATTTACCACTTCTTCAACGCTTCTATCGTGACCCAAATGTATTACCTCAACACCTGTAGACTGGATAATGCGTCGCATAATATTTATGGCTGCATCATGTCCGTCAAAAAGCGAAGCTGCAGTAACAATTCTTACTTTATTTTTAGGAATATATGGTATTTGTTGTTCCATTTTATGAATATGATAATTTTATGCGACCAATGTACAAAATATTTTAATATTTGATTAAGACAATAGCTTTATGTTAACAAAAATAAATCGATTTCGTGACTTCAAAGGACAACAAATCCTCTAAGTAGCTGATATAGTTAAAGAAAACTTAAAGACATGGCAATTTCGCAACATTTAAATAAAATCTGGAAACATGTTTTGAGCACTCCGATAGTAATTTAGCAGTGTAGAAAAGCCCCAAATTTTTACCAACGACTTACATAGAAAGTAATAACGTAAAAATTAAAAAAATGAGAACATTTTATTCATTCACCGTAATTTTAGGTTTGAGTTTTTTTGTATTTTCTTTTAACAGTATTGAAAAAAGCAATTTTACATATAAGAATACAAAAGCTTCAAATCATTTAACCGTTTACAATAATTCAGATGATGTAAACGAAATTTCGAACGACTTCTTTAAAAGATATTCCGATTTGAAAAAATACAAATCAGATGTCATGTCGTTATACAAAACTAGAACGCTTGGAACTATTTGGTTTGACGAGGACGAAATCAATGAGTTTGGTTCTGTTTTGTATGAAAAAGCAAAAAAAACAAATGATTTAATCGTTCCTTATCAAAAAGAAATAGATCAATTGTTTAGTTCTTCATCAGACAAAAGCACTCTTTCTCAAACTGATGCAGATATGCTTTTAAGTTCATTGTATATATTGTACACTAAAAAAAATAACACTGACAAGAAAAAATTGGTTTATAATGACATGCTGAAAGATTTCTTAAACTACAGCACTATAGAAGAGCAAGAAAGCACAGCAGTTGCAACAAATGAAAAAGTAGAATTTGACCAATATTATAAATTGCAAGACGCTCTAAAAAAATACAAAAAATTAGAAAAATCTAGCAAATACAAACCTATTGTTCCAGAAGAATCTCCATATAAAGAATTACGTCCAGATGCAGTTTCCAGTACTATTGCCCAAGTTAGGACTCGTTTGTATTTACTAGGAGATTTAAAAACCGATTCTAAAAGTAATGTTTATGATCGTGAATTAATGGATGCCGTAATGAAATATAAAGTCCGCAACGGATTTAAACCGAATTACATCTTGGCTCAAGAACATATTGATGAAATGAATATACCGCTTGAAGATAAGGTTGCGACTTTAAAACTTAATATGGAAAGATGTCGTGAGATTTCGGCCAAAATTGCTGCAACCGATGAGTACGTTTTGGTTAACGTGCCTTCTTATGAATTATTTTATGTTAAGAATGGAAAAGTAGTTTTGACTTCACCAGTATTTGTTGGAGCACCTTTGACCAAAACAACCATTTTTGATGGAGAAATTGACAGAATCGTCTTTAGCCCATATTGGACAGTGCCTCAAAGCATTGTACAAAACGAGTTAAGATCTAAAATAGCTACAGATCCAAATTACCTTGCAGAAAAAAATATGGAAATGGTCAACGGTCAAGTAAGACAAAAACCAGGACCAGAGAATTCTTTAGGATTGGTAAAATTTATGTTTCCAAATCCTGACGATATTTATATGCACGATACGCCATCTAAAACTTTGTTCGATTTTGAAAAAAGAACTTTCAGCCATGGATGCATTAATGTAAAAATGGCAAAAGAACTTGCTGTTGCCATGCTGAAAGATTATCCAGAGTGGAATCAGGCAAAGATTGATAAAGCTATGGAGGGTAAAACAGAAAACAGCTTTAAACTTTCTAAAAAAGTACCTATTTTCATTACCTATTTTACTTCTTTAGTAAATGAAAATGGTGAAATTGGATTCTTTCAAGATGTCTATGAAAAAGACGCTGAGTTGAATAATCAATTATCACTGAGTTCAAATTAATTCATAACAACATAATAACAAATCGGAAATTCATTTACTTGAGTTTCCGATTTTTTTATCAAAAAAAATGTCCTAATTTATTAATTTTAAAACTTTTACGTCCTTTTTTATTTTGATTTCTGTCGCAACTTTGCATCATAATACTACCACTAAAAATTAAATTTAAAAACAGTAGATCATGAAAACAGAAAATATCGAAGGGTTATCACTTTTTGAAATAAATCTTTTAATACAGCAAGGCGGAAAATTTGTAATGTTTCCAAATCTAATGACAAAGATTAAAAGTCATACCATTTATTTTATTCGTCCTAAAGAAAAAACATTTAAGTACGCATTAAAACATTTTTTTAAAAACGTAATACTTAGTTGGCGATCGCTTCCATTAAGACCGTCTTACATTTCAAAATCTCTATTTTATTTGACAATTGGAGGTAAGGACTGCACACACAACATACTAGCCGACTTAAAACAGATTAACCCAATTCATAATCCCAATTTATACTGTTTACAGTACGTTTAGACGCCTTTTTTGCCCCTTTATATTTTAATTGTACAATTTAAAAAATAAAAAGTTATCAGATTATTTAGGAACACCTACCTCCTAAAAACAAAAATCTTTTAATTATTTATCAAAGTACAAAATTTAAAAAATCATCTTATATAATTATATAGGGTGTTTTTTTTTGTCTTAATCTAATATTTTAAAAGCGTTTTGAGGCTTACATGCTGATGCGTTAAAGAGAGCTTTGCAAAGCTTTTTTTATATAAAATTACAATGAAAAAACATACTTTAATTCTTAATGTTATTGTCTTAACTCTCATTATTTCATGCACCAATTTTAAGTCTGACAATTCAATTACTATTGATGGAATTAGTAAACCAAAGGTGCCAAAAGCAATAGGGCCACCACGAATATTGTTTATGGGAAATAGTCAAATCGAGTATTTTGTTAGTGCTCCTTCTTTATTCCAAGAACTTTGCAATGCTAATAATCAAAATATAAATATTCAACAACTGACAACAATGGGCGTGGGATTGGATAAAGTTTATTTTACAAATAAAACAGAAGCTAATCAGAACTTTTCAAACATTGATAAAGATGGAAATTATTATGATTATGTTATTCTTCAGGAATCAATACCAATCGCATTAGGAGATATTGAGAAGTTTAGATCAAATCTAAGAATGATTGCCGAGAAAATACACAAAAACAGTCCAGAAGCTGCAATTTATGTCTACCAAAACATGACTCCACTACCTTATACAGATTCAAAGTATAATAATTATTATCAAGAATTGCGTAAAAATACAGTTTTAGCAACTGCTTTTATAAAAAACGCAGGAGTATTAAAAATTGGTGATGCTGTTAAAGATGCTTATAGTGGAAAAAATGGCTACAACTATTTAAAAAACAATACAGATAATCTTTGCTATGGTCAAAAGACAACTCATTTTTTAAATGATGGTGGATTTTTACAAGCTGTTTTACTTTACTCCGTAATATTTGATGAAAAACCAATTATTCCTAAAAAGCTAATTTTAAGTACTGGAACAGGTGATAATGACAGCATGAGAAAACAGGAAGTCTCAAAAGCCATAAGTGATCCTATAGCACTTGAAGAAATTGCCTTTAGTAATCGATAAAGCAACATTTTTTTGTCTTAAAATATTAGTTTTAAAACTTATACAGGCTTCTACTTTTTTTAGTTAAAGAGAGATTTGCAACTCTTTTTTAATAAAAAAATAATGAAAAAACACATTTTACTTTTTGGTATCGCCGCTATTCTTTTTACCTCTTGTAAAGACAAATCGTCTACTGCCGAGAACCAAACTTCGAAAGAAGAAACTACTTCAAGACCAAAAGCTCCAAAAGCTGATGGGATACCACGTATCTTATTTATTGGAAATAGCCATACTGAATATTTCGTTAGTTCACCTATAATATTTGGTGAAATCTGTCAGGCAAACAATCAACCAATGAACATTGATCAATTAGTTACAATGGGAGTTTCTATTGAAAAAATTTATGCAGATCATAAAACTGAAGCTGACCGAAATTTTGCAAAAACTGATAAAGATGGAAATTATTATGATTATGTAATCATTCAAGAATCAACACCAGTTGCGGGCGGAGAACCAGATAAATATAAGTCTAATGTAGATATGATTGTTGAAAAAATACACAAAAACAGTCCAAATGTAGCAATTTATATTTACGAAGGAATGTCTCCCACTCCATTTACTGATTCAGATTACAAAGAGTATTATAACATAATGCGTGAAAATGCAATTTCTGTTATGGAAGCAACTAACAATTCAGGCTTACTAAAAGTTGGAGATGCAATTAATGACGCATATAACGGTAAAAATGGTTATAAATACTTAGTAGACAATAAAGATAATCTTCGTTATGGAGAAAGCACATTGCATCTTTTAAATGATGGTGGGTATTTACAAGGAGCATTACTTTTCGCAACAATCTTTGACAAGAAACCAATAATGCCAAAAGAACTTACTTTAAGCACAGGTACTAGAGACAATGATAAAATGAAAAAACAAGAAGTTAGCAAAGCAATCAGCAATCCAAAAGCATTGGAAGAAATTGCTTTTAGCAATCGTTAAAACTTAAATAATTTCAAAACTAAAAATCACCTTATTGACTTTTATAAGGTGATTTTTTATTTAATATAAAACTCTGAAAATCAATAAAATTTATTCTTATTTTAGCTTTATCTTTTAAACCTAAAAAACAATCTATGGAAGATTCAAACGAGTTAATACAAAGAAAAAGCTGGTTGAATAGAAACTGGAAATGGTTAATTCCCAGTGGATGCTTAACTCTTTTAATATTATTTGGCTTATTTATTGGAGGAATTTTTTATGAAGTTACTTCGATAATAAAAGATTCTGAGGCTTATAAAGAATCAATGACGGCTGTACAAAATAATAAACTCGTAGTTGAAAAACTCGGATCTCCCATAAAAACAGATGGAATGGTTTCTGGAACTGTCACTTCAAACAATGATGTGCGTACTTGCGATGTACAAGTGCCTATAAAAGGCCCTAAAGGCAAAGGAACTTTGTTTGTTGTTGGCGAAAAAAGAGGAAAATGGAAATACAGCGAAATGTCTGTTTATATTGAGAATACGAAAGAGAAAATTGATTTATTGCAGAAATAAAAATCTATTGCCCAAACAAAATTATAAAATGAAATTTTTTATCAGTCTATTATTTGGACTTTTTCTGTATGCCTCTTCTTTTGCACAATCTGCCAAAAATTACCAAGTTTACGCCAATCAAATTAAACAGTTCACAAAACCTGCGAAAATACTACGCAATGATATTAATGCAGAGGGAAATGGCTCTATCGAATTTACAAATGCTAAAAACCAAATACTGCGTTTTAGATTGCAAAAAAACAAACTTCAATTAGGATCTTGCAGTATCGCTTTTGAAATATATTATTATGAAAATAATTATTTGAGAAGAATTGAATCGCTTGACAGCAACGGAAATTTAATTGGATGCAACTTAAAAATAAACGGAGAAGCCGTTACTGAATATATTATCGAAAAACCTTCCTTGTATCTCCAAAAAAAGAAATTGATTGATAATTCCGACGGAAATATTAATATGAAAGATGATTCTAAAGAAAAAATCATTCGGGTTCATTATTTTGATTCCCATAATAAACCTATAATATTACTAAAGCCCGTTTACATTTCGAGTAAAACCTACTGGCAGGATAATATTCGAATGGGATGGCCATAAATTAAGATGCTTAAAAAATGAAGTCTAAGATGCTAAGTTCTCTTGTGTTAAGTTTACAACAAAATGTTAGTTTGCTTAAAATAAAATTGTGGCGTTGTTTTTGAATAAGTATTATTTTTGAAACTTAAATAAAACCCCATAATGAAAAAGATTTTACTATTAGCCGTTACATTTTCGCTTACTTCTTGCGCACAGGTACAACAGACTTTAAATCAATTGCCTCAAATCACATCTCAGATTCCAGGCACAGGAACTGTTGACATTGCTTCTGGATTAAAAGAAGCTTTAAATAAAGGAATTACGCAACAAGTGAGTAAATTAACCGCTGTAGATGGTTTTTATAAAAACGAAGCTGTAAAAATTTTAATGCCCGAAGAATTGCAAAAAGTAGATGCAACATTGCGTAAAGTAGGTTTAAGTTCTCTTGCAGATGAAGGAATCAAAATGCTAAACCGCGCTGCAGAAGATGCAGTAAAAGAAGCTACTCCAATTTTTGTTACAGCTGTAAAAAATATGACTTTTACAGATGCTAAAAATATTCTTTTAGGAAGTGATAATGCTGCAACCAATTATTTACAAGGTAGCACAACAACTGCATTGTACGCCAAATTCAATCCGGTAATTAAAAGTTCCTTCCAAAAAGTGGGCGCAGATGCTGTTTGGACAAAGATTATAACAAAATACAACACTATTCCATTAGTAAAAAAAGTAAACCCTGATTTAACTGACTACACAACCAATCAAGCTTTGTCTGGTGTTTTTAAAATGATTGCTGTTGAAGAAAAAGAAATCAGAAACGATATTTCTGCAAGAACAACGCCTTTATTACAAAAGGTTTTTGCTATGCAGGATGGAAAATAGTTTTTTCTAGTAAGGTTCAAAGAGACAGAGTTACAAAGGGACAAAGCTACCTTTGCAACTTTAAACCTTTGTAACTTTGCAACTAACCAAAAACAAAAAACCGAAATGCAAAAAATTACCATACTCATTCACTGTAAAGATCAAAAGGGAATTATCGCTGCAGTGACTACTTTTATTGCAAAGGTAGAAGGAAACATTACGTACATTGACCAGCATGTTGATGTAGAGCAGAATGTATTTTTTATGCGTTTAGAATGTGAATTTACCAATCAGAGCAGTAATATTGAAAAGATAAAAGAAGAGTTCAGTAAAACAATTGCTGCCGACTTCAATATGTCTTGGGATTTATACAATCAAGAGCAAAAACCTAAAATGGCTTTGTTTGTTTCTAAATATGATCATTGTTTATTTGACATTTTAGGACGTTACAGTGCCGACGAATTGGGTGTCGAAATTCCGATGATTATAAGCAATCATAATGATTTACGTTCAATTGCAGAACGTTTTGATATTCCGTTTCACTATGTTCCTTTTACAAAAGACAACAAAGAAGAAGGCGAAGCAAGACAAATTGAACTTTTGAAAAGATACCAAATCAATTTTATTGTTTTGGCGCGCTATATGCAGATTGTGACTCCAAAAGTGATTTCGCTTTACGAAAACAAAATCATTAATATTCATCATTCTTTTTTACCTGCTTTTCCGGGTGCAAAACCGTATCATTCGGCTTTTAAACGCGGCGTAAAAATTATCGGAGCTACTAGCCATTACGTAACAGAAGAATTAGACGAAGGTCCGATTATTGAACAGGATATTGCAAGAGTTTCTCATATTCACTCCGTAGAAGATTTTATTATGAAAGGCCGTGATTTGGAACGCATTGTTTTAGCAAGAGCTATTAAGTTACATGCTGAGAGAAAAACAATGGTTTATAGCAATAAGACTGTGGTTTTTTCTTAAGGTTCAAAGTGGCAAAGGTTCAAAGGTACAGAGGCTTTTCTTTACCTAAAAAACTTCGACTTCGCTCAGTTTGACAGCAATTATCTCAAAATAATAAACCCGACAGGTTTTAAAAACCTGTCGGGTTTAATTTTATAAATCTAGTTCAGAAAGCCTTTGTCCCTTTGAAACTTTGCCACTCTGAACCTAAAAAAAACTTATCTAGCTTTAATCGCTAATCTCGGGTCATCAAAAGCATTTACCTCATCCATAGTCATCCCTAGAGCGTTTGCTACGCCTGCACCGTATGCTGGATCGGCTTGATAACAGTTTCTGATGTGACGGACTTGAATAAATTTCTGTGCTCCTCCCACTTGACCAGCTGTATTTTTAAACAAAAGCTGTTTTTTCTCATCGGTCAATAAACGGAACAAAAGTCCAGGTTGAGTAAAGTAATCATTATCATCTTCTCTAAAATTATGCGCATAAGCATCGCCATAAATTGCCAAAGGCGGTTCTTTTACTTCAGGCTGTTCCTGCCATTCGCCAAAACTGTTTGGCTCGTAGTGTTTTCTTCCGCCATAATTTCCGTCGACACGCATTGCTCCATCTCTATGGAAACTGTTATACGGACATCTAGAAGCGTTTACTGGAATCTGGTAATTGTTTACTCCTAAACGATAGCGATGAGCATCTCCATAAGAAAACAAACGTCCCTGAAGCATTTTATCTGGAGAGAAACCAATTCCCGGAACTACGTGAGCCGGGTTAAATGCCGCCTGCTCTACTTCTGCAAAATAATTTTCTGGGTTTTTATTTAATTCGAATTCTCCAACTGGAATTAATGGAAAATCTCCTTTCAACCAAACTTTAGTTAAATCGAATGGATGAAAACGATACGTTCTTGCCTGTTCTTCTGACATAATCTGAACAAACATTTTCCATTTCGGGAAATTTCCTTCTTCGATTGCATTAAATAAATCTCTCTGATGGCTTTCTCTGTCACCGCCAACTAATTTTGCGGCTTCTTCATCAGAAAGATTTTCTATTCCTTGTTGTGAAACCAAATGGAATTTTACCCAATGTCTTTCATTTTGTGCATTAATAAAACTAAAAGTATGGCTTCCGAAACCGTGCATTTCTCTATACGATCTCGGAATTCCGCGGTCGCTCATTACAATTGTAACTTGGTGAAGAGCTTCTGGCAATAAAGTCCAAAAATCCCAATTATTATCAGCACTTCTTAAATTGGTTTTTGGATCGCGTTTAACGGCGTGATTCAAATCTGGAAATTTCATCGGATCACGGAAAAAGAAAACCGGTGTATTATTTCCAACCAAGTCCCAATTTCCTTCATCTGTATAAAATTTCATCGCGAAACCACGTATGTCTCTTTCGGCGTCAGCAGCGCCTCTTTCTCCTGCAACAGTAGAGAAACGCACAAACATTTCTGTTTTTTTTCCAATTTCAGAAAACAAGTCTGCTTTTGAATATTTGGTAATGTCGTGTGTTACAGTAAAAGTTCCGTAGGCTCCAGATCCTTTGGCGTGCATTCTTCTTTCCGGAATCACTTCTCGGTCAAAATGCGCCATCTTTTCTAAAAACCAAAAATCTTGTAATAAAACAGGTCCGCGAGGGCCAGCTGTTTGAATGTTTTGATTGTCTGGAACGGGAGTTCCCGTTGCAGTTGTTAATTTTTTGTTTGATTCCATTTTGCTGATTTTTAACGTTTTATCAAATATACAAACTTATCTTTAGCATATTCATAACTAAAATTGATTGTTATTATATTTTAATAATCAAAAATTATTTTACGTTACAGAAAGCTCAAAACAGCCATTTGACAAATCTTAACGTATGGTCAACAAAGTAATAACAAAACCTTAACAGCATAAAATTGATATATGTCGGACATTTGTAATGTAATAAACTGGTTATTTATTATTTTGGTTTTGGTTAGTTAAATGATGCCGGCTTCTTCGAGATGCCGGCATTCTTTTTTTATAGTTTTTTGTTTCAGGTTTCAAGTTTTTTTGTTTCAAGTTACAATGCGATGCGCTTAGTCTTAATGCAAAGAGCGCAAAGATTTTTTAATTAAAAGAAGTTTTAAAGTTCGCAAAGCTTTGTAAAAAAAAACTTTGTCCTATGACTATCTGAATTGCCTAAACTTTTGCATTCTTTCCGTTCAACCACAAGCTCCAACAACTTGAAACCTGAAACTTGAAACAAATGTTTTTAACTGCAAGTTTTGAACATTAACTTATATCCAACAAAGTAATAACAAGACCTTAACAGCATAAGTTTGATATATGTCGGATATTTGTACTGTAATAAACTGGTTATTTATTATTTTGGTTTTGGTTAGTTAAATAATGCCGGCGTCTTCGAGATGTCGGCATTTTTTTTTTGGTTAAAGTTTGTATTTATTTTGTTTCGGGTTACTTTACTTTGAACATAATTTTAACGCAAAGAGCGCAAAGTTTTTTCTCAAGAGGTTTTGTATAAAAACACAAAGTTCGCAAAGCTTTGTCTAAAAAACTTTGCGAACTTTGCGTTATTCTTAGCGCTCTTTGCGATTAAACTTTCAACAACTTGAAACCTGAAACTTGAAACTTGAAACAAAAACTAACTCTTAAGTCTTTCATGCAGTAATTTAAAATACGAAAATGCCTTTAGCAATCTGCTGCCGTGCCAGGAGAACATTTCGCCATCAACAAAAATAGTTTTGGCGTGATGCGTAAACCTTCCGATTTCAAAAGCATCTTCTTCTTTGAAAGGATAAGGCTCCGATGAAAGAAAAACAATATCAGGATCGCCTTCTAAACGCATTTTTTTTAGTTCGATTTCAGGATAACGCCCTTTGTCTTCGTATATATTTTTAAAATGATTGAGTTTTAGCAACTCATTAATATAAGTATTTTTTCCAGCCACCATATATGGATTTTTCCAAATAAAATAAGCCGCTTTCTTTTCCTTTATATCTTTTATATAATTTTTAAAATCGCTTAAAGCGAAAGCCAATTTGTCGTTCCATTTCTGTGATTCGGTTCTGCAGTTGAATAATTGTCCGAAATCTGAAATCATTTGGAAATTATCCTCGATAGAAACAATATTGGTAACCCAAACTGGGCAAATTGCACTTAACTGTTCTACAATCTTAAGCGTGTTTTCTTCTTTGTTGCAGATAATAATATCTGGCTCTAAAAGCTTTATTTTTTCGAAGTGAATTTTCTTCGTTCCGCCAACAATCTTCTTGGTAGATTTAAAATGAAACGGATGAACACAAAACTTCGTTATTCCGATAATTTTTTCTTCTAAACCTAAATCATATAATAATTCGGTTTGCGAAGGAACTAGTGAAATAATGCGTTTTGGAGCTGTTTCAAAAGAATGAATAGTACCAAGCTGATCTTTAATTTGTTTCATATTTCAGGTTTGTTGGAATGTGGAATTTAACGCAAAGTGCGCTAAGTTTTTTCGCAAAGAACACAAAGAAATTATATATAGACTTGTGAAAGTTTTTTTAAGTTCTCAAAGAAAGGTTTAAGTTTTAATTTATCTAAACTTTGAAAACTTAAAAAAAAACTCAAAATTTTATTAGCCTTCGCAAACTTGGTGAAAAAACTTAAGGTACTTTGCATTAAAAAATTATGTTCAAAGTAAAGCAACTTGAAACTTTAAACCTAAAACTTTAAACGAATAATCTCTTCCATTTCCTGCTGCACTTTCAAAGCTTCTTCTCTTGCCTTTTCAGCAAAATCAGTTCCTTTTGAAGCGTAGATAATCGCTCTCGCAGAATTTACCAAAAGACCAACTTTATCATTCATTCCGTATTTGCAAACTTCAGATAAACTTCCGCCTTGAGCGCCAATTCCTGGGACTAATAAGAAACTATCTGGAACAATTTTTCTGATTTCGGTAAAATATTCTGCTTTTGTAGCACCAACAACGTACATTAAGTTTTCGCTATTTTTCCAAGTTTTAGAAGTTTCTAGAACTTGTTTATACAATTCCTTTCCGTTTGTATTTAAAGTCTGAAAATCGAAAGCACCTTCATTTGAAGTCAAAGCCAACATAATAGTATGCTTGTTTTCGAAAGCTAAGAAAGGCTCTACAGAATCTTTTCCCATATAAGGGGCAACGGTTACACTATCAAAATTCAAGTCTTCAAAAAAAGCTTTGGCATACATGCTCGAAGTATTCCCAATATCACCGCGTTTTGCATCGGCAATCGTAAAAATGTTAGGATAATTTTCGTTGATATAATTAATCGTTTTTTGCAGAGACATCCATCCTTTTATTCCGTATGCCTCAAAAAATGCTGTGTTTGGTTTATATCCAACAGTCAAATCGTGTGTAGCATCGATAATTGCTTTATTAAATTCAAAAATCGGATCTTCTGTTTCTAATAAATGTTGCGGAATTTTAGTTAGATCTGGATCTAATCCAACGCATAAAAATGATTTTTTTTGAAGAATTTGTTCGTGTAGTTGTTGTGTTGTCATATTCTTTTTTGCTTGTGCGGCAAAATTACAAATTATAATTGTGAATGAGTTAACGGTTGATGGTTAATTGTTGATGGTTGGTTGGTGGTCAATGGCTACTGATAAATGTTTACTGTTGTCAGGCTGAGCGGAGTCGAAGCCCTTTGCGCTTTTTAACTCCTCAAGGGTGACATTACTCACTTTATTTTAAATTATCTGACTAACATTGAATTCTATAACATCTATCAAAAATTGTGTAATAGAAAAATTGGAACTGAAAGTAACTTTGAAATTAAACCATTAAAAAAACAATTATGAGCCCAAATATCGGAATTACACCAAAAAACTTAAAAAAGAGCGCTTCTATACTTGCTACGATTTTATCTAACGAAATGACCTTGTATGTAAAAACAAGAAAATTTCACTGGAACATTTCTGGAAACAGTTTTATGGAACTGCATAAATTGTTTGAGGAGCAATACCGCGTTCTTGAAGCTCAAATTGATGAGATTGCAGAACGCATTAATCAATTGGGAGAAAAAACAATTGGAACAATGAAAGAGTTTATCGATAATTCTACTTTAAAAGAATCTCCAAAAGAATACGCTTCTCAAAAGGATATGTTATCTGAGCTTCTAGAAAATCACGAACAGCTGGTTACAGAATTCAGAAATTATATTCCCGTTTTTGAGAACGAAACCAATGATGCCGGCTCAGCTGATTTTGTAACAGGATTGCTGCAGGAACACGAAAAAATGGCTTGGATCCTGAGAAGATACCAAGTTTAGTTATGAGTTATGAGTTATGAGTTATGAGTTATAAGTTATGGGTTATAAGTTATGGGTTATAAGTTATGGGTTATAAGTTATGGGTTATAAGTTATGGGTTATAAGTTATGGGTTATGAATTTTTAATTTTTAATTTTTTTCAATCGAAATGAAAATTATGCAACAGTCAGAAAAATAAATGTAACACAATATTGATTCATAATTTGCAATTTTACAATACAATAAAATACAAAAAAGAGATATCATGAATACTACCGAGATAAAAGGAAACTGGAACGAGTTGAAAGGAAAACTAAAGCAAAAATATGCTGAGTTAACAGATGACGATTTGATGTTTGCTGAAGGAAAAGAAGACGAAATGTACGGAAGACTTCAGCAGAAACTGGGAAAAACAAAAGAGGAATTTCATCAAATCCTGTCAGAATTGTAAAACCTTACAACTCAATCAGGGAAATACCGTCTAGTAAAAATATTAGACGGTATTTTTTTGAAAATTTTATTTTAAAATCGTATTTTGACATAATTCTATACCATTTAAAAGCAAAAACACCAAATAAAATAAGTATCTTTAACCAAATTCTATAAAATGAAACTATTTATAAAGTTCGACATTAATACTATTTGCTCTCTTTATTTAAAACAAAATCTGGAACTAAACAATGTAAATTTTACAACTCTGGGATTTGGCGAAATTGAGATTGAAGACAATCTTGATGCCGAAGCGCTAGACAATTTAAAAACTAAATTGGCTCCATGCGGTTTTGAAGTAGTTGAAAATCAAAAAAGCGTATTAGTCCAAAAAATAAAAGACGCCATCATTGAGCTTGTATTTATGGATGACAGCAATAATTATAAAAGTTCTGTGTTTTTGGCAGAAAAGCTAAACCACAGTTACGGATATTTATCTAACGTTTTCTCAGAAGTAACGTATTCTTCTATAGAAAACTTTATTATTTTGCAGAAAATTGAAAGAGCAAAACAGTTGATTATTATCAACGAAATGAGTCTTACCGAAATTGCTTTTTTACTCAATTATTCAAGTGTTGCGCATTTGAGCACGCAGTTTAAAAACACAACCGGGATTACTCCATCTGCTTTTCAGAGAATTATTAAGAAACGAAGAGAAAATTTAAAATAAAACCCAAATACCACATTAAAATGCAAAAAAACGCATTACACATTTTATTGGCCGATGATGATGAAGATGACCGTCTTTTTTTTAAAGATGCATTTGAAGAAATAAAGATACAAACTAATGTAAGTTTTGTTCATGACGGTATGCAGCTTATGGATCATTTAATGAACACAGACAATAAACTTCCAGATATTTTGTTTCTAGATTTAAACATGCCTAAGAAAACAGGTAAAGAATGTTTAATTGAAATCAAAAAAACGGATCATTTAAAGGATATAATTATTGCCATTTATTCTACTTCTTCCTCTGAAGAAGATATTGAAGACACCTTTATTCAAGGCGCCAATATTTACATCAAAAAGCCAAGCGATTTCAATACGCTCAAAAAAATAATTAATGAAGTCGTAACCGTAAACTGGCATTATCATACTTCTGGTTTAAACCGTGATAATTTCTTGCTGCGACTAAAATAAAGCATTCCAATAATGAAGTGGATACCAAATTTTAATTCTTCAAACTCTTTGAGAGTTATTTTTGTAATCGCAGTTTTCATTCTGTTATTCCTTTCTTCAATTGCTTACAAACATAACCAGGACTTGAACGAATCAAGCAAACTGGTTATGCATACTTACGAAATCAACATTCAGCTCGAACGATTAATGTCGGCTATAAAAGATGCAGAAACGGGTCAGCGAGGGTATATAATCACTCGCAACGCCCGTTTTTTGACTCCGTATATTTATTCTAGAGACAAGGTAAATACTTCTTTTATTACCTTAAAAAAACTGACTGCAGATAATCCGATACAACAGGAAAATCTTCAAAAACTTTTCAAACTTATTACCCAACGTTTTGTTTCTTTTGAAAACTGTTTAAAATACAGCGATCCTAAAACTTACGACAAAAGAAAACTGGATAATCATATGTTTGGTGGACGGATCTTAATGGAAAACATCCGTTTTAAGGTTGATGAAATGAATGACATTGAGAAAGACTTCCTAAAGAAAAGACTAAAAATCTACGATTCGGAAATCTCTTTGAGTCCACTTTTTTCTATTTCATTATTTCTGGTCGCTTTGAGTTTTATTTTATTGGCTTATCGTCAAATTAGCCGTGATTTTGAGCGATTGAAAGTATTCAATAAAAAACTTTTAATTTCTACTGGTTTAATTTCTGAATCAGAAAATATTGGTAAATTCAGCACTTGGCAATGGGATTTGGATTCTGATAAAATTGATTTTTCAGACAACCAATTCCGATTACTAGGTCTAGAACCTAGATCTTTTGCGCCAAACAAAGCTACACTTATAAAATACGTTCATCCAGACGATAAAGAATCTGTAGCCAAAGCAATTGACGGGATTATAGAAAAGAAACATCTTCCGTTTGTGTATTATAAAATTGTACGTCCAGATTTTGAAGTCCGTTATTTTAAAACAACAGGAAAATTGGTTACAGATCAGCAGGGAAGTAAAATTTTGCTTGGAATTAATTTTGACATTACAGACGAACATCTTTTGAATATTGAACTTCAGGAACGAAATAAAGAGTTGGAGAAAAGCAACAAAGAGCTGGCTTCTTTCAATCACGTGGCAAGTCACGATTTGCAAGAACCACTTAGAAAAATACAGACTTTTATTTCAAGAGTTTCTAGCGCCGATAAAGAAGTAATGTCTGAAAGCGGAAAAAATTATATAACCAAAATAGAAAGTTCGGCAAAAAGAATGCGTGTTTTAATAGACGATCTTCTTTTGTTTTCAAGAACTAATACAACCAAAAAGGAATTCATTAAAATGAACCTTAACGAGCTTCTGGACAATGCCGAATCTGAATTGGGCGAAGTAATAGAAGAAAAGAGAGCCGTAATTCAGCGCATTGGCAAACTTCCAAAGCTTTCTGTAATTCCGTATCAGATCGAACAGCTGTTTATCAATTTAATTGGAAATTCATTAAAATACAGTCAATCAGATGTTCGTCCTGAAATTTCTATTTCGAGCGAAAAAGTGAATTCTTCAGATTATCCAGAAATATTAGAGCAGTCTGTAAAAAAGTTTCATAAAATCACTTTTACAGATAACGGAATGGGATTTGATACTCAATTTAAAGAAACTATTTTTATTCTTTTTCAGCGTCTTCATTCCAAAACAGATTATCCAGGAACCGGAATCGGATTAGCCATCTGCAAGAAGATTGTAGAGAATCATAAAGGCCATATTACAGCCGACAGTATTTTAGGAAAAGGCTCCGTATTTACGGTGTTTCTACCCGATTAAACTTTATTAAAAAAACACATAAAAAGCGTTATATAAATCCATTATGGGAATTATATAACGTTTCTTTTTTATGCTGTAAAGCAAATTCTTTCATTCGTTAGCATCTTTGTAATGTAATACTTTAGGAAGTAATAATGAAAGCAATTCCCCCCTTAAAGACTGCATTTTTTAGAGTCTTTTTCTTAATCGTATTAGTATGCTGCACGACGTCATGCCGAAAAATTAATCCGATTGAAAATACTTTAAAAAATCAAGCTTTTGCAAAAAATGACAGAGAAGAAACTGAAGTCTTCTTTTTTATTTCAGTGGCGAATATTAGCAAGTCAATTATTTCAAAAAGTCAAATTGCACAACAAAAAAGTTCAGATGTAATTGTTCAGGAATTAAGCAAAAGAATAGAAGTTGAAGAAAATCAATTGTTGGAAGCGATAACCAAAATGGCGACATCAAAGCTCATTGTCATTACTGAAATAAACGCCACGCACAAAAGAGACCTGTACAACCTCATTGATGCAAGTAATAACGATTTTAACAATATCTATTTAGATGCCATGACAGAAGCGATCTGTGACCAGATTGAGTTACTCGAAACCATTTCTAGGGAAACAAATGATAAAGAAATTCTCGAGCTCGTTCTCCGCTTTTTGCCACAACAATACAGGCTCTTAAGAGAGACTGAACGAATTAAAAAACAAAATGAATAAACGCCTATTATCTATCTATTAACTAAAATTTTTACTATGAAATTACAAGCCAAATTTTTATGCGCCTTAACACTTTTTTTAACAGCATCATTCGGAATGCTATACGCTCAGGACAATAATGTAAATACCGAGTTCGGTGTAAAAGGAGGATTCAACATGTCTAACCTTTACGGTAGCGGTGACGATGTAGATGACAACAATATTCTATACGGGTTTAATGCTGGGGTTTATGCCACACTTCCTATTTCAGATTTTGTTGCCATACAGCCAGAGCTTTTGTTTACTACAAAAGGTTCAAAATTAGAATACAATAGCGCTTTTGCAAGTGGGGATGCAAAATTTAGACTAAACTATATCGAACTTCCACTTTTGGTGAGAGTTAATGTTACGAAAAACTTTAACATTCATGCCGGTGGTTATGCTTCTTATCTAGTAAGTTCTAAAGTAAGCGGGAACGGTACAGTTGATTTTGATGAAAATATTGACACAGACGATCTAAACAAATTTGACGCAGGTATTTCTGCAGGTGTTGGAGTAGATTTTAACCCAATAAGCGTAGGATTGCGTTACAATTATGGTTTAACAACCGTTGGAAAAGAAAGAACTGTTGCGGGAACTACATACACATTTCCTGATGCAAAAAACAGCAACCTGACATTATACCTTTCTTATAAGTTAAACTAAAGGAGAAATTGATTATTAACCGCTAAAATAAAAACCATGTCAAACTTATTATATACCATAGCAGTGATTCTGGTGATACTTTGGGCTTTAGGGTTCTTTGTTTACAGTTTTGGAAGCATTATCCATATTCTGTTGGTAATTGCCATTATTGCCGTATTGCTTCGACTTATTAAAGGGCGAGAAGTTTAAAAATCACAATTTATTAAATCAACAAATTATTAAATATTAATCCATTTAAAATTTATTATTATGAAAACTAGCACAACAATTTTAGGAATTTTAGGAGCCGCAGCGGCGGGAGCAGCAATAGGTGTTTTATTTGCACCAGACAAAGGGTCAAACACAAGAAAAAAAATCAAAGATAAATCAAAAGATTACGGAGATAACTTGAAAACAAAATTTGATGGCATCGTAAGCACAATCACTTCAAACGGTAAAGAAATTATCGAAGAAGGAAAATCTAAACTTAACCAAGTTAAAGAAGATTACAACACGCTAAAAGATGATGTTAAAACAGTAAAATCAAACTATTAATAGCAACTATTAATTAGTGAAATTTTCAAACCATAAAACCCTATATCATGGAACCAAATGCAACAACAAACGAGAATTTAAATCTTTATGAGAAAGCAGAAAACTATGCTAAAACAAGTTTAGAATTACTAAAACTAAAAACAGTATGTTCTGTTGCCGATGGTGCATCATCATTGGCATCTAAGATAGCGATTGGTATTGTTGTTGCATTTTTCACTTTGTTCCTGAACATCGGGATAAGTTTATGGATTGGTAAAGAACTTGGAGAGTATTACTATGGCTTTTTTATCATGGCGCTATTCTATCTTATTTTAGTGATTGTGGTGGTAAAATCACATCATAGATTGATAAAAACTCCAATTGGAAATACAATCATCTCCAGTATTCTAAAAGAAACAAAAAACTGATTTAATTCATTAATAAACATAAAAGACTATGGAAGCCATTTACAATATTGATCAGTTAAATCAAAAAATTGAGGAATTAGAAGTTCGCCAGGATACAGAATGGTGCGCGATAAAAGATCATATCGACGAAATTAAAGACAATTTAAAGCCGATAAACCTGATCCGCAACACGGTTGAAGAAATCAACGAAACTGTTGGTTTTAAAAGCCATATCGCTCAATCGGCAATTAGTATCGGAATTGGCTACTTAGCCAAAAGATTTATTGTCGGAAAAGGCGATTCGATGTTCAAAGGAATCCTTGGTTCTATCGTTCAGCTTATTGTAACCAATCTGGTTTCTAAACCTCATCATGACGACTCTTCTGAAGATGAAGAAGAATCATCAACATACGATCCATTTAGAGAGTAATTTGTCTAACTTAATTTAATTATTATGGAAAAGCTTAGCGAAATAGTAATAAAAAATGGTGTATACGTTTACTCGAATCTATATAAATGTTTTGAATATACGAGAGTATTTTTAGGGGTATAGCCTTTTTTAAGGTACAAAGTTACAAAGGCTCAGAGGTGCAAAGTTTAAATACTTTGTATTTCTGAGCCTTTTCTTTTAGCTTTATATCTGTGCAAAAGACACAAAGTTATAAAGACTCTCAGTCCCTTTTTTAAACCTTTGAACCTTTGCAACTCTGAACCTTTGCCCCTTTTTTATCGATAATCCTGATAAATCGGCAATTTCAGACCAGCGTAAATGTTACACGCTTTTGAATTGTTGGAGAAAAGACTCGAAAAAAGAGTTCCAGAACCAATAAATATTGGGCCTGCTCTAAAGCCTGCTCCTATTGCGGTTCCGCTGTACTGCATGTACGTGACAGGAACGTAGAAACTGAATTGCCTAGTTTCGAATCTTGGCGTAAAAGTGACTGAATTGGCAATTGCAGTTCCGTTTACTTTTTTGGCGTCTACAAGGCTGAAATCACCGCTTAGATTTAAGTAAAATCTCTGGTCGATATTCCAGTCAAAATTGGTGTGCAGAGCCGTTGGAAGATTTGCCTTTACTCCTTTTTTAGAAGATATTTTGGTGTAGTTAGCATCGAAAAACTCAAAAATATCGTCGGCATCATCAATATCTGCCTGAGTAACACTTCCTGTTATGTTGTATGTGTTTTCTACAAGGTTTTTATAATTTAATTTTCCGATATCGGTTACAGAAGCTGCCGCTTTAAACTTATAGCGGTTTCCGGCACAAGTATGGCAATTGGTGCGATATTCGTAGGTAAAACCTAAATCGATGCCTAAACCAGCCGAAGCAGCATCAAACTTTGCATCGTCTCCGTTTGCATAATCGTAGCTTGCCGCCGTTCTTACAGTTCCCGAAGATAAATATTGGCTCATCGCAGGATCTGCATTATTTTTATTGAAAGCTACACTTAAATCCGTTCCGTTAATGTAGCCGTTTACTCCAGCCATTAAGTATTTAAAGGTAATTCCGCCCTTTACAAAATGATCATCGCGATCCAACAGAATCGTTGCATAACTCGCCCCAATTTCCGCCCAAGAATTGGTAACCCCATTCGGATTCCCGCCTGTGATTAAAAAACTATTTGAAGCATCGACATCTTTATTCACCTCATCAATAAGCTGTCCATTTATGCCAACGAGATTCGAAACGCTTCGTACACGTGTAAAAAGCGCCACGCTATGCAGAGGCGTAATATTCATCATAAAAGAAGGACCGAGAATATCGACATTAAAATTTCCTCTATTGTTCGATTTTAAATTTTTACTAGCATCGGTTGCCAAATCATAATCGCCATCTAATGCATCTAGAATATTGATTCCGTACAAATCATTTTGTCCCGTTCCGCTTGCTGAGAAAAGCGTAACATCTGCACGATACTTAGAATCGACAATATTTGACGGATTAAATAAAGTACTCTGAATTCCGGCAAAATTATCATCCCTGAATCCGAAATACGATTGCGACCGCGCATAAAAAAAGCTTCCAAAGAAGCAAAATAAGAGTAAAGTTTTCTTCATAAATTAATGTTAGTTGGTTGATTGGTATGCAAATATGAGGTAAAAAAATTGAAAAAAATAGATTTTTTTTGAAGGGGCTAAGATACTAAGGTTCTGAGGTTCTAAGTTTTACAATCGGTCTTATAAATCTTACTTCGTAAGATTCTGATGTAGTATTGCACCTTATTTTTTTAGGTTCTAAAATGCTTTAACCAAATATATCCCGTGGTTTCAACCACGGGATTTTTGAAATAGCAAAATAACGAAATCTCACAAAAACCTCAACACATTGCGTTCCAGCGGTTGAAACCGCTGGCTATGTTTTTTTTTGAGATGCTAAGGTACTACGTTGCTAAGATTCTAAGCTTCTTCCAATCTTCCATATTTCTTTACACAAAAAAAGCCGAACAAAGTTCGGCTTAAATATATTTTATGTTCAAAGAAGAAGACTTAGAACCTTAGTATCTCAGAATCTTAGCAACTCCGAAAAATATGTTCAAAGAAAAAAAACCTCTGAACCTTTGAACCTATGTCCCTTTGAACCTGTGTACTTTAGTACACCTCAGAAGCTTCCTTCAATTTCTCCATGTTGTTAACCAACTGAAGCTCAGAAACGATTTTCTGAATATCACCATTCATGATATTTCCTAAATCGTAAAGCGTTAAACCAATACGGTGATCGGTTACACGACCTTGCGCATAGTTGTACGTACGAATTTTTGCCGAACGGTCTCCAGAACTTACCTGAGAACTACGTTTTTTAGCATCTTCTTCCTGCTTTTTGGCCAATTCCATTTCGTACAGACGAGAACGTAATACCATCAAAGCTTTATCTTTATTCTTATGTTGCGATTTCTCATCCTGACATTGTGCTACCAATCCTGTTGGAATGTGCGTTAAACGTACAGCCGATTTCGTAGTATTTACCGACTGTCCTCCAGGTCCAGACGAACAGAAGAAATCTACACGAACATCGTTCATATCTACCTGAACATCAAACTCCTCAGCTTCTGGCAAAACCATAACCGTTGCAGCCGATGTATGCACACGTCCTTGAGTTTCTGTCTGCGGAACACGCTGTACACGGTGAACACCCGCTTCAAACTTCAAAGTTCCGTATACATCTTCTCCAGTAACCTCAAAAATAACCTCTTTGAAACCTCCAGAAGTACCCTCGTTCATATCTACTACAGATGATCTCCATCCCATAGATTCGCAATATTTCGTGTACATTCTAAACAAGTCACCAGCAAAAATACTCGCTTCGTCCCCACCCGTACCGGCGCGGATCTCCACCATAACGTTTTTCGCGTCTTCAGGATCTTTAGGAATAAGCATAAATTTGATTTCCTCCTCCAATTCTGGCAGACGTTCTTTTGCTTCATCCAATTGCATTTTGGCCATTTCCACCATTTCAGCATCACTTCCGTCAGCAATAATTTCGTTTGCTTCGTCGATGTTTGCCAAAATTATGATGTACTCTTCTCTCTTTTCAACCAGCGCTTTTATCCCTTTATATTCTTGGTTAAGCTGCTTATAACGTTTTTGATCAGAAATAACATCCGGCTGAATAATCAAATCCGAAATCTCATCGAAACGCTGCTTTACATATTGAAGTCTATCTAACATTTTCTAATTCCTTTTATTGGACGGCAAAATTACAAAATTTTTATCGAAAATTCTAGTGTTCATTTTTTGGGGAATTTAAGTTGAATATTTAGTGGAATTGTAATGATTTTTAGGAGCTAATTCCTGCTATCCGCTATATCTTTTTAGGCAGAAAGTTTAAGGTTTAACAAGATCTTTTTCGTTTGCCTAAAAAGGATGCCGCTTCTATCAGGGCTAGGGCTTTAGTTTTCATAATTACGTTTACGGTTTTCCGTAATGTATTTAGATTTTAAGTCCTTAGTTTTGAAAACCATACTCAACTAACAACCATAATTTTTAAAAATGAAAAAGCTATTCACCACATTCTTGCTCCTTTTTATAATCACCCAAAATTATTCTCAACCTAAGAATTCTGAAGCCCGCCAATTTATTGAAAATGCAGAAATCACTCAAATAAATAAAGATTGGAATGTAAAAGCAGAATTTAAGTCTGGACTTGATGAGATAGTTTCTTTTTTTCCAATTGAAGTAATTGATTTAAAATCTAATAGAAAAATAAAATCATTACAAGTGGATATGACTCTAAAATACCAAGGAAATAATGATTTCAAATCTTCATGGATCGACTTAAATGAAGTCGACGAATTTATATTATTTATCGAACAATATGTCATTCCAAATCTAAAAGATAAGGCCGAAAAAAATCAATCAACAACATACATTTTTAATTCAAAAGAAATAATGTTTCGTTTTAACATTGAAAAAACTTCTAGAAGAATATCAATTTATCTTAAAGACAATGGTGTTACAGATTATGAACATTATTTCTGGACAGAAACGCAAGTAGCTAAAATTCCAGACTTGCTTAAGATGTTGAAACAAATTAAATAATTTTAAAAAAGCTTATGAAATATTTCCTATTCATAATCCCGATCACGCGGATTTGCAATCCGTGCCCGTAACAGTAAGACACAATACAAATAATTTTAAAAAGTCAATCTTTGTGGCCACGGATTACAAATCCGCGCTATCGGGCGAACGGGTGAAATGAGGAATATTTTTAAAATGGAATTAGAAAATATTTTATCAAAAACAAAAAGCTTAAAAATGTAATCATTTCTAAACTATTCATAAATGCGATCTAAAAATATTTTCGGACATTATGATTGCATTAACAACAATAAGAGTAATTAACCTAAAAGACAATTCTAAAAACAAAACAAATAGCGCATGAAACAAAAAATAGCAAGTTGGATCTTAAAACATATTATACTGCCACTTTTCAAAGTAATACTCGTAGAATTTGCTAAATCTATTATGAAATTTCTTATTGATATGTTTAAACAAAATATGAGTAAGTGGAAAGCAAAAGAAGAGAATAAGGCTTCAACAGAGCAGGAAAAGGAAATCATTCGTAAAAAATGGGATGAACGTATGGATGATTTAGAGAAAATGAAATCGCAAGTTGATGCAAACGTTGATAAAATAGTGGATGAAGCCCTCAATAATTCGAAAGATCAGATTGAGGAAATTAAAAAAAATACCGATGAACCAAAAATTTTAATAAATTAAATTTTTGAAAAAATGTAATAATTCCCTGCCCTCCAAAGAGTCCTTATAGAAACCGATAGCGCGGATTGCAATCCGCGCTATCGGTTTTTTTCATTTTAAAATAAATATTTTCTTAGCAATTTTCCTTACGGAAACCCGTAAGAAAATTGTTTATAAGTTTTTTCTTGGTTTTACTTTATTTTATTATTTGTTACTGTATTTTCGCACAGAAAAACAAACAGCATTAACATGATTAAATTTACAAAACTTGTTAAAAGCGTATCGCTATTAGCTTTAATGCTCCTAATGACGAATTGTGTACCAAATGAAGCCGAAAAGAGCTCAAATGTTCAGCTGTCAGCTGAAACTAAAAATTGGTATGATAATCACAAACAGGATTATGATGCTGTGATTTTAAAATATATTAAAAATCTGCAATGGGAAAATGCTATAGTTTCCAATGGTAAAGATGGTAAAGTAATTGAAGTGCCTTTTACACTAGATGATAATCTGAAAACTTCAAATGGAACTGCGACTTTGCGCAATGATAGTCACCGATTAGTTTTTGTTAAAGACGGACAACAAAATTTTAAAACATATTACATTCAAATTTTCGCTGGCGATGAAAATTCTAGTAATATAGATAAAATTTCGACTTATTATGGTGTGTCAAATAACTTTAGCGGTAAGATTTTTAAGCAAGACTTAAAAGAAAATATTGTTGCGTCAGTACAATATAAAAATGGTAAAGACGTTCAGCTAGGGGCGACCTCTAAAATGCGTGAAGAAAATTTAGATTGCACCTTTTTTGGATATTGGAATGGTGACGGAAGTTTTACGCCTATTAGATTACTGTATTGCGATGGTGGAGGTGGTGAAGACCCAACAATTGGAGGAGGTGTAACTACAGGAGGAGGAGGTGGAGCAAACACAACTCTGTCAGCAGTAAAAATCATAAATAATCTTACTGGAAAAGCAAAGTGCCTTAATGATTTATTAAATAGAAATGGTAATTCTTTTGTTCAAAATCTATTTTCAAAGTTTGAAGGCACGTCAAAATTTGATATTTCCATTTCCTCTGTTAATGCTTTACCTAAAACTGTAGATGGCGTTGTAACATATCTTAATGGAAGGGCATTAAAGCCAAAAGGTAAGTTGATAGAAATTGAAATTAGTACTACTGAGGCAAATAAAAGAGCTCCGCTTGAAGTTGCGAGAATTATATTGCATGAATATATACACGCAGATATTTATAGGAAACTTGGCACAGTACTTGGTACTGATAAAGAGAGTTTAGATTTTAAAACGACATATGAAAAGTACGAAGGCGAGCATCACAGTACAATGGCGATATTGTATGTTAATAGTATGAAAGAAGCTTTGAAACAATTTCATCAGAGTCTTTTTCCTAATGATATTAGTGCTTATACTGCATTTTATAATGAAGCACCAAGTGATGCCTTTTACGAGGCTCTTGCATGGGGAGGCTTGAGAGACAGTAAAGTAAAAGCCTGGAATGAATTACCAGCTGCACAAAAAGCATCTATAGAGGCTCTTGCTAGTAGAGTGGAGAAATTCTCCAAAACAAGTCCGTGTGGTAATTAATAATAAAAATAAAGGATATGAAAGTTGTTTTATTTATTGTTTTGTCATTATTTACTTGGTTTGTAGAAGCTCAGGAAAAAGTAAAAGACACGCTTTTTTTTGCTTATGATAGTAATTATATTACTATTTATCCTGAAACTCCAAACTATTATTATATAAAAGATGGGAGTGGTGCTCGTATTGGAGGCTTTTACTTTACTGAAGTTCAAAAGATAAAGAATTACAAGACTAAAAAAAGAGAAATTGGTCTTAAAGAATTTATTAGGTCATCTAAATTCTATGACGAAAATAGAAGATTAAAATTAAGAGATTATGAACTTTCTGATTACCTCGAAGATTACGTTATTTTTTTAGTCAAAACTGAAGATGGCAAAAAAAAATATATACAAGTTGAAGCAAGTTTTGAAATTGAATAAGAAAATGAAGAATAAATTTTTAGTGTCCTTAACAGTTGGCATCTCGCTTTTTGTTTTTTTACTTCCCCTGCTAGCATGAGCATCCCACTCGTGAACGCAATCTAAATCAATTTAAAAACTACACACACAATTGACATCCGCGCTAGCAGACTGATTTAACCCAATCAAAAAAAGATAAAATTATACAACTTTCATCAAGAGTAAAAAACTTTAGTAAAGACGTACCGCTCTCCACGATGTCTTCAACTGAAAAGCTACGCAAATGTCTCTGACTTTGCGTTTTTTTATTTCTTTTAAATCCCAAAAACACTCAAAAGTCTCCCTACTTTCTATTGATTGTTCTAAAAAGCAATTAATGTAAAACATAACGAATATAAAATCAATCCCGAAAGCTTTCGGGATTGAGCAGCACGGAAAAAAAATCAAACTAGCATTCTAAGGAAACTTTACACAAATCATCCAACAACTCCATTTCATCTTCTGGCAATAACTGCAAGGCAATTTCTAGCAAAGTCATTACATTGACATTATTGTCTTTTGTAAAACTCGACAAACCGTTTGCATCAGGATTAAGCAAAATAATACTTGCTTTTAGCAAATCTGAAACCATTAGATTTAATTCGTTATAAGAAGATACTTTTAGCGGTATTGTATACGAGTTAATTTCTTTTGGTACTGGTTTTAGTTTGCTGAAATAGCTTCCTTTATTTATTAATTCTAACAATTCTTCGGCTCTTTCTTTATTTTGCATTTCTATTTTCATATAAGATTTGTTTTACAATTTCAAGCAAATATATAAAAAATCAGTAACATACACCCCCTTTCTTACATTCACTTAAAAACAATCGATTACTTGTAATTTCATTTCTATGAAAAGAGAAAGAAAAAGTGAAATTCCAGAAGTTGTAAAAGATCTCGGAATCAAGATTAAAGATATAATTGAAGAAAATAAATTCAAGCGACGAGAGGTTGCTCATGATGCAGAAATGGATGTTGAAAGTCTAAGAAAATATATAAAAGGCTCGCAAGAAATGAAAGTAAGCACTTTGTTTAAGATTGCACAAGCTTTAAAAATTCATCCAAGTGAATTGATTAAGGATTTGTAAAAAAGACATTTCATCGAAAACATATGAGTTTAGAAAAGAAAATTCGGAATATAAAAAAAATCATTAATGACAACGCAGACATCGATGGTGATTTTTGGCACTACGAAGGTGATGAGTTAATCTATCAAATTCTTGATACTTTTAATGAAAACGAATGGCGGGTCTTTATCCAAGAATTAAATAATTTTACGGACGATGAAAGATCTCAATTCTGTAACACAATATTAAATTATGATACTAATAGAATTGTAAAAATTGTTGACACTTACGAGATTTTCTTTACTCAATATTTATTATTACCACTTGAAGATGCATATTGGATTCTGCAAGATATTATGTATGTAGAAAACATACGTGAACCAAATCTTGACTTACTCAAAAAATTACGTCAAAAAATTCAAACGCTAAGAAATTGTGATATTTCACATTGGGAAGAAGATACTTTTTTGTGGGCGGAAAATATAATTGACAAAGTTATTGAGAAGTATCATTCTTAGTTTCTCTGTTAGCGCGGATTTGCAACCGTGCCCGCAACAGTAAGACACAATACAAATAATTTAAAAAGCCAATCTTTGTGGGCACGGATTGCAAATCCGCGCTATCGGATACGAATATCATTAGAAAATAGAAACTTGCCAATGAACTTTAACAACAAATACTGGGGACTACAGGTTGTATTTGTAATACTTGTAATCTTCTTCATGTTTTACAATCCCATAATCTGCATTTTAATAATTGGAATAGCTTTGCTTTTGTTCGCGTTTTGTGCAATTTGGTTTGTCAACAACCTTAATAAAAATGGAATAGAAAGTACTGGAAAAATTGTATCTTACGAGTCTGATGATGAAGGCTATAAAACACCCGTAATTGAATTCACTATAGCAGAAGGAAAAACTTTTTTGGGAAAGCCTTATATACATGGATCATCAGACTTAGATAAATTCAGGACTTATAACCGAAATATAAATAAAGCAGTAAAAATAATCTACAATCCAAAAAGTCCTGAAAAATTTATGCTTAAAGGCAGTACAAATGGTTTTGTGATATTCTTTCTTATAATTGTTGGTTTAGTTTTTATTTATTTTTCTGTTATAAATCTGATGGACCATAATGCCGTATTCTGAAAACAACATTTCATTAAAATTTAGTTTGAACAATTAAAAAATTAAAAATGAAAAACTTCGATTGGACTTCTTTCACCAAAAAAATAGCCGTTAAAGCTCCGCTCAGCGACATTTACAACGCTTGGACAATTGCGAACGAACTGGAAAAATGGTTTCTCGAAAAAGTATCTTTTTTTGATTCCAACGAAGAACCAATCAGCAAAGAACAAAATGTTTCGGGAGGAAATACTTATGAATGGCTTTGGTATTTGTATGATGATGCTATGAAAGGAAAAATCATTTCTGCCAACGGAAAAGACCAATTGCAGTTTACGTTTGAAGGAACGTGTCTGGTAGATATAAAACTGAGTGAAGAAAACGGTTATACAATTGTAGAACTTCGCCATCATAACATTCCGACAGATGATAATTCGAAACAATACATCAGACTAGGCTGTTCCAACGGATGGCATTTTTATTTGACCAATCTGAAATCGGTTTACGAAGGCGGACTAGATTTACGCAATAAAGATGAGAATCTGAATCCGATGATTAATAATTAACTAGATCGCTTAAAATGGATCTTGAACAGATAATAGCGGGTCGTATTATTCTGGAGTTTTTAGGAGCTTCAGCGAGATTTCTTGGTTACAATTTATGGACTCTTTCCAATGACAATGATTTCAGAACATTTTCAAGTTTCTGGTCACCAAGTGGCAGTAACCAGAAAAAAGATGATAACAGCAATCGAAATCATATGGTTGGAGTTCTTTGTTTAGGAGCTTTTGTAATGCTGCTGATTATTTTTAATACCTAATTCATCACGCCACAACACATTCCATATTTTTTTCTTCCATAATCTGCATATCAATTATTTTTTGAGCAACAGTTCCTCTTTCAAACAAACGAATGAATTTGAAAACGGCGCTCACAAAATATCCCGGATTCGAAACCAATCGGGCGATTTCAGTTATTCTCTGGTCTCTTAATTGCGTGCAGGCTTCTCTTTCGTTTTCGGGAACTGCTACAAATTCGTTGGCAAATTTCCATGCACCGTTTCTCGCCGTTTCCATACTGAAATCTATAAAAAAGTTGTCTACTTTACCTGTAAATTTTAATATCCATGTAAGCGTTGGCCAAATTTTGATTAAGCATTTTTCGACACCGCCAACGAGATTGCTCAAAATGAAGTTTATTTTATCAAAATCGGCTTTTAAATCTTCGATATCTTCAACTGTAGAGACTTCTGCCGAGGCAATTCCTAAATCGAGATTAATATGAGCGTTAATTCCGAGAAGCAAATGCTGTAGAACTATTGGCCAGAACTTTTCGGCTTGTTCAAAAGCAAATGCCCAGCATTCAGACGGTTTTTCTTTGGCTTGATATTGATAATACGCTTTCAAATATCGATTGGCAAAAATAACATCGAGTTTTTCCATTCGCTCTCCGTTCTGAAAAGAACCAGCCAAAATGCCTTCCTTTACTCTTACCGTAACTTCGCGATACAGAATGGCAAACAAACCTAAATTGCTCTGGTCTATTTTTGATTTTTCTATTATTTGATCTAACAACAGAATTACTTCGTCTATGGTTTCAGCTTGTTTCATACTCATTTATAATTGGTTATGATTAAATTGAGAAGAACGAATTTAATTATTTTAAGCTTTCAATGAACGATTTTGAAGCAATTCTCTTATTATTTCCTCTCCATTATTTCATCAAAAAAATCCCAAAAGAAAACTCTTCTGGGATTGTTACTGACTTTAAAACGAAAACGAACAATATTATATTACTCTTCTACTTTTAGAATTTCTAACTTAAGATTTCCTTTTTTAGCAGGCCATTCTATAATATCGCCTTCTTTATAGCCCACCATTGCAATTCCTTCATCTGAAAGAACTGAAATTTTATTTTTACTGACTTTTGCTTTTTCTGGACCAACTAAAAGAATTGTTTTTTCTTCGTTACTGATATGGTCTTTGTAAGTCACTTTTCGATCTATTGAAACTACATCTTCAGGGAGGTTCTTTCGCAATACTTGTGTAGCATGTTTTAGCTGGCCTAATAAAAGTTCTTCTTCCTGAGCGGTTACTTTTTTTCTTCTTACGTGATCTTTAATTAAATCGTATGTTCCTGTAGTTAAAATTATATGTTGTGACATGACTTTCTTGTGTGTTTCATTTTTTCCAAGATATGACTCAACTCTACAATGAACAGCACGCAAAACGGCATATTCAACGATATCATATCCTGAATAAATGAGATTAAATAATAAAAATTAAAATGGTAAAATATCCCCTGCCTAGAGTTGTGACAGGGCAAAAGGAATAAACTCTTTTGAGCTTTTCAAGAAAGTATCGTCATGCAAATACAGCAGTGTGCACATTAAGCACATCAGACAGCTGTTTATTAAATAAAAATTTGCAGTGATCATTATAATATTAATTGTAATCTGTTAGCAAGATACGCTTATTTTATGACAATAAAAAAATATAAATTTACCAATACGGTTTTACGTAAGGATTTTGATTTTAAACCGTTTATTTTTGAAAAACTATTAAAACTACCCGAAAAATAAAACCAATGAAACTAATACTAACTGCTTTACTTTTAATTTTAAAATTAAATTTGTTTGCACAATCCAATCAGTTTTCGGGAGATTACACCCGTTCTCTTTCTAGCGAAAATCATAAACTTGAATACAAACTGACTTTAAATCAAAATGGAACATTTGAGTTTCATTCGTACTCCAATATACAAGGCGGAACTCCGCAAGAAGTCAATAAATATGGAAAAGGGAAATGGAGCGCAAAAGATAATCTGATTACTTTTTCTTCAGATAAAAAAACAGATTTAGACGAAAAATATACTTTAGATTTTAGCAATTCTACAGCAAGATTTGTCACAAAAAATCCGAGGGATAAAAGTGATAAAATAGTCAAAACTAAACTTCAATTTTTAGAATCGGAAATCAACTCCATGCGAAGAATTGATATTTTTAAATCCTAAGCATTTAGACTGTTATCGAAAGTATTCCTATCCATGAAAAAGATTGTTTTTGCAATTATTGCCTCTATTACATTAACTTCTTGTTTTGGTTTTTACGATTATGAAGTCGAGACAATTATAGACGATTACGAAGTTCTCTGGATTGATACATACGAATCAAGATCTTTAAAAAAAGGAGAAACCTTAATTCCTGCTTTCGTTTTTGCCACAGGGTATAATTCGAAATATATTTATTCAAAACAGCACCCACTTTCAGAGAATTCCAAAGAGAAAATAAATTCGAAAATAACGCACTACTATATTATTGAAAGAACAAAAAGCATTTTTCAAGACAAACCCGTCTTTGGACCTTTCAATAAAACTGAATTTGAAAAAAAATGCCAAGAGCTTTCCATCAAAAAACCAGAATTTAATCTAACTTTTTCAACTGAGTTTTAATCGCTCTTGAAGTTCGTTCTTAATTTGCATGCCTTCGACTCCACTCAGGGAGACATACAATGAAGATAAAAGTCAAGTAAAAACCTTTGTCCCTTTGTAACTATGAACCTTTGCCCCTTTCCCATAAAATCCCTATTTTCGCTCTTTCAATAAGAAAAGGAAAAAATGAAGGTCTGTATTGCTGAAAAACCAAGTGTAGCACGTGAAATCGCATCTGTTTTAGGTGCTAATACCAAACATGATGGCTATTATGAAGGCAATGGCTACGCTGTGACCTACACTTTTGGGCATTTATGTACCTTAAAAGAACCTAACGATTATAAACCGCACTGGAAAAGCTGGGATTTGAACAATCTGCCAATGCTTCCTGAAAAATTTGAAACCAAAGTGGTTCAGAACTCGGGAATTCAGAAACAATTTAAAATTATAAAAAGCCTTTTTGAAAAAGCCGAAGTGGTTATCAACTGCGGGGATGCTGGACAAGAAGGAGAACTCATTCAGCGTTGGGTGATGAATGAAGCGCATTATAAAGGTGAAATTCAGCGTTTATGGATTTCATCTCTTACTACAGAAGCTATTAAAGAAGGTTTCGAAAATTTAAAACCCTCTTCTAATTACGATAATTTATTCTACGCTGGATTTTCTAGAGCCATTGGAGATTGGCTTTTAGGAATGAATGCAACGCGCTTGTACACCGTAAAACATGGCGGCTACAAACAGGTTTTGTCCATAGGGCGCGTGCAGACACCAACGCTGGCAATGGTTGTAGATCGTTTTAGAGAAATCGAAAACTTTAAACCTCAACCATATTGGGAATTGCAGACTTTGTATAGAGAAACGCTTTTTAGCTATGAAGAAGGACGTTTTCTAAAGAAAGAAGACGGAGAAATTATAGCAGCGAAAGTTAAAGAAAGTGATTTCGAAATTGTTTCTGTAGATAAAAAGAACGGAAACGAATACGCTCCAAAGCTTTTTGATTTAACAGGTTTACAGGTTTATTGCAACCAGAAATTTGGGTTTTCGGCAGAAGAAACGTTGAAGATTGCACAGACTTTATACGAACAAAAAGTAATCACGTATCCCAGAGTTGACACGACTTTTTTACCTGGGGATATTTATCCGAAAGTGCCGGGGATTTTGCAGAAATTGACTAATTATGCAGAATTGACTCAGCCTCTTTTAGGAAAAAAAATCAAGAAATCGCCAAAGGTTTTCAACGATAAAAAAGTAACCGATCACCACGCGATTATTCCAACGGGAGTTCAGAACAATCTGCCGTTTAATCAGCAGCAGGTTTATGATATTATTACAAGACGTTTTATTGCCGTTTTTTATGATGATTGTTTGGTTGCCAACACAACCGTAATCGGAAAAGCTGCTGATGTGACTTTTAAAGCAACAGGAAAAGAAATCTTGAAAAAAGGTTTTCGTGTTGTTTTTGAAGATCCGAATGCGAAAGAAAAAGAACCCGATTTATTGCCAAGTTTTACTGTGGGCGAAAAAGGTCCGCATGAACCTTCTTTCCTTCAAAAAGAAACCAAACCGCCCAATCAGTTTACGGAAGCGACTTTACTGCGTGCCATGGAAACTGCAGGAAAACAGGTTGACGATGAAGATTTGCGAGAACTAATGAAAGAAAACGGAATCGGACGTCCGTCAACGCGTGCGAATATTATAGAAACGCTTTTTAAACGCCAATATATTGTCCGAAACAAAAAACAGGTTTTACCGACTTTAACCGGAATTCAGTTGATTGATACGATTCAGAACGAATTGGTAAAATCGGCCGAACTTACAGGAACATGGGAAAAACAATTGAAAGATATTGAAAAAGGAACTTTCACCGCTGCAGCATTCATTAGAAACATGAAACGTATGGTGGAAGCTTTGGTTTATGAAGTTCGAAGCGAAACCAAACACGCCAATATTTCACATGCTGCAACGATTCAGAAACCAGTTGTAAAAGCAGAAAAAGAGAAAAAGAAAGCTTCTGGAATTTCCGCAGAAACTTGTCCGAAATGTCAAAAGGGAAATATACTAAAAGGAAAATCGGCTTTTGGATGCAGCGAATATAAATCAGGCTGTGATTTTGTATTGCCTTTTGTTTTTCACGATAAAAAAATTACAGAAAGCCAGTATTTAAGGTTGGTTCAAAAAGGTTCTACAGTAAACATAAAAGGTTTTAAAACCGATTCTGGAATTGTTGAAGGTTTAATTCGTTTTGAGGAAAATTACAAACTAAAATTAGAACCAAAGAAAACAGATAAAAAAGCCGAAGCAAAAGAAAACTCAGATGCTTTGACTTGTCCGAAATGCAAAAAAGGAACGATTCTAAAAGGTAAAACAGCTTACGGCTGTGCTGAATACAAATCGGGCTGCGATTTTAAAGTCACTTTTGATGAAGTTCGAGCAAAATTAAAAGACCAAAAACCAACTAAGGAGTTGGTTTATTCTATTTTGAGTGAAAGCGTTTAAGCTTTTTAGCCACAGATTAAAAGGATTAAAAAGATTTCCTTTGCCACTAATTGCACAAATTTCCGCGAATTTATTTCACGCAGATTTCGCAGATCTGTGCAGATCTAATTTGATTTATTATTGAATAAAATCTGCGTAATCTGCTTAAATCTTTTTTAAATCTGCGTGAAATAAAATCCTTTTAATCCTTTTAATCTGTGGCTAAAAAACAATTTTAATCTTAAAAAAAATTCGTGGCAATTCGTGCAATTCGTGGCAAACTAACAATACTATAATTTCGTGAATTCGTGGCAAACATTTTTTTCATACATTAGTACTATCAAAAACCTATAAATATGTTTCAGAAAATTACTCTTTTAGCACTTTTATTAGCCGCAGTTTCCTGCCAGAAAAAAGAAACGGTTGAAAAAGATAAAATCAAAAAAGCCGACTGGTTAATCGGGAACTGGGAAAATACGTCTCCAGAAGGAGTTTTATCTGAAAACTGGCAAAAGTTAAACGACAGTACTTTCAGCGCTTCTTCTTATTTCATTAAAGGAAAAGACACTTTGCATTTTGAAACTATCGTCTTGGCTCAGCTAGGCGAAACGCTTACTTACAAAGCTACTGTAAAAGGGCAAAACGATGACAAACCTGTTTTCTTCCCTTCTACTTCTGAGTCAGATAAACAATTGGTTTTCGAAAATCCTAAACACGATTACCCTCAAAAAATTACTTATACTAAAGGTGCAAATAATACTTTAACAGCAGAGATTTCAGGGAATTTGAACGGAAAACCAAGTTCTGAGAAGTTTGTGATGACGAAGAAGTAGATTAATGTCCCAGAAGACAAACTATATTTCATAAAACTACAGAAAAGAAAAATGAAAGGAATATTTTCTTGAAACTAAAGAAATACAAATATCCTTAAATGCAAAGAAATGACCGAAATTGAAATAAAAGAAAAAATTCTAGAAATTTTTAAAGAAGAAAGACAAAAACCAAATGCAAATTTTGAAGAATCTCATTTTCTAGATTTTCTTACATTTCCTCCACACAAAAAAGACAATATAAAAAACTCTTTCAGAGGAGTTAAAAAGTATTATGCTTTTATGAAAAGACTAGAGCTCGAGTTTAGGATTTGCTTTACTCTACCTGATCTTGATAAGATGTATAGTATTGATAAAATTACCAAAAAAGTAATTGAAAGAATTGGCAAAAGGCGTGGTAATATTATGATTATAAAACAACGCATCCAACAAAAAGAAACTTATTATATAGAAATCATTTTTTTAATTTTAATCATCGTTTCCTTGACTTTTTGGGGAATCAATTTATTTTCAGTAATCATATCAATTGCTTTGGGATTTGTTATTTACTGGATACTTAACTCTAAAATAAATAGCATGATACATGATAAGAAATTAAAAGAAAAAATACTGGCTCAAGAAAAAAATACAGTTGACTAGATATTCAAAAATACTTAATTCCTTAGTATCTTTAAATCACTCATTCTCCCCGATCTTATTCACCATAAAAATCATCAGAATACCTAAAAGCGCCATAATAAGAAACGCCCATTTCATACTTAGGTATTCAGAAATAAAACCAACCATTGGCGGAACCAATAAAAATCCTAAATAACCAATTGTTGATATTGAAGTTAGAGCAGAACCACTGCTTAATTTTGAAGATCTTCCGGCAATGCTAAACACTAACGGAACCACGCAAGAAACCCCAAATCCGATTAAAACATAACCAAAAATTGTTGGATAAGCATACGGCAGAATAAAACAAATTCCGAAACCAGTTGTTATTAAGATTCCGCTGTAAAGCAGGATTTTTTTAGTTCCAAATTTCATTACACCATAATCTCCAAAAATACGTCCTAAAGTTACTGCTGAAGCAAAAAACACAAACGCGGCACTGGTTAATTTTGGCGAAGCTTTCAGGATATTTTCGAAATAAATTCCGCTCCAGTCGTACATTGTATTTTCACAAGCCATTGAAACGAAACAGATCATCGCAAATTTTATCAGATTTTTTTCTGGCATAGAGAAGAACTTCTTTTTTACCGCAACAGGTTCGTTGTGAATGCTCATTGGGTAAAAACAAGCCGTCAATGCCAGCATAAAAATACTTACTCCTAATAAGTGATGTGATGGCGCAATTTTCTGTGTTACCATTACATACCCTAATCCCGCTCCCGAAAAAACAGCAATACTCCAAACGGCATGAAAACGGGTAATAATCGATTTTGGATATAATTTCTGCACTTCAAGAGATTGTGCATTTATAGATAAATTGAAAATATTACGAGAAGCTCCAAAAAACAAAAGTATGATGACCAATTGCCAAACAAATGCTGCTAAACCTGGCAAAGACAGCGCAACATTAAACATAACTGCTCCAAGCAACATGATATAACGGCTACTGTATTTATTTAAAAGTTTTCCCGTAAAAGGCATTGTAAGCATTAAACCTATTGGAAAAGCAAATAAAACTGCTCCGAATTCGGCTTCAGAAAGTTTCAATTGGGCTTGTATATGTGGAATTCTTGAAACCCAAGAAGAATAACCAAAACCAGAAAGAAAGAAAAAAACAGTATTGGCAATACGATATCCTCGAGGTGTATTTTGAATCTTTTTAAAGAATGATAAAATCATGAAGTCGTTTTTCAGACTGCAAAATTAAGCCTTTTTAAAGTTTATCTCACTACAAGTTCTAATAAGAATTTTGATTAATAGCTCTAAAATCAACATTTAACAATTTCAATACTAAATGATAAAAAAATAAAATTGTTAAAGTTATTTTAATTTCTACATTTGCATTGTTTTTATTTATTCTAAATAAAATTTATTATAAACCAAATTTAAAATAGTAATGAATTACCTCAGTTTGAAAACTTCGCGTTTTCTATTTTCAATCAGTTTTCTATTTTCGTTTTTATCTGCCTTTGCACAAAACCACGGAAAAATTAAAGGAACAATCACAACATCTGATGGCGATGCTGCTGCTGGTGTAAATATTATCCTTAAAAATACTAAATATGGTACCATTTCTAATGATGTTGGCAATTTTGATTTTAGCAGAGTAAAACCTAGCACTTACATTATACAAGTATCTCTATCGGGCTACGAAACTCTTGAAAAAGAAATAATAGTCGCTGAATATGAAACCATTACCACTAATTTACAATTAAAGGTTTCTAATAAGGAATTGAATGAAGTGGTCGTAAATGGCAAGAAAAGCAATTTATCAAAAAAGACCGATTATGTTGCCAGAATGCCGTTAAAGAACCTGGAAAATCCTCAGGTTTACAATGTTATTCACAAAGAACTACTACAAGAGCAAATTGCGGTAGATATAAGAAGCGCGGTTCAAAATGCTACGGGTGCAATCTCAAAAATATATCCTTCTGGCGGACTTGAAATTAGTTTTAGAGGATTCAGTACAGGTGTAAACGCACGAAACGGTATGGAAACTCTTTCTGGACGAAGCTCAATCTCAATCGATAATGCCGAGCGAATTGAAGTACTGAAAGGCCCTTCTGGAACTTTGTTTGGTTCTTCTGTCTCTTCCTTTGGAGGAGTTGTAAACTTGGTGACCAAAAAGCCTTTTGAAACTAACAAAACTGAGATCTCTTATACGGGAGGAAGCTTCGGACTACAGCGCGTTGCAGTAGATTTTAATATGCCTTTGACTCAGAACAAAAAAGTTTTGTTTAGAATGAATGCTTCGGCAAACACGGAAAATAGTTTCTTAAATTATGGCTTTAATAAAACAGTCTTATTTGCACCAAGCATCATTTATAAAGCGACAGACAGATTAACGCTGAGTTTAGACACAGAGATTTTCAACACCAACAATACTCGTCCTACTTACGGACGTTCTTATGCGGCAGGACTTACCAACCCAACAGATCTAAAAGTAGATTACAGAACGAGCTTATTTGCAGATGATCTTGATGCTAAAACAACTTCACCTAAAATATTTGCTCAGGTAGAATATAAACTTTCTGATAATTGGAAATCTACAACACTATTCTCATTAGTAGACGAACGTGTCGATCATAGTTATCAATATTACACTGCATGGAAATCGCCAACAGAAGTTCAAAGAATGGTATCACGTTTTGGACCAATTCATAACAACTTCACGAATTTTCAAGAAAATATTAATGGTGAATTTTCTACAGGAAGCATCAAACATAAACTCTTAGCCGGTATTAATTACAGATTTACAAAAGGAACATTCAAATATGCTACCACACAAGTATTAGATGTAATTGATGTAACGACAGATTTCGAACCAATTCGAAAAAGCGATGTAGATCCAAAATTGAAAGAAATGCAGTTTGGTGTTCCAAATGAAGAGACTTTCAGTGTTTACGCTTCAGATGTAGTTAGTTTTACAGATCGCTTATCAGCAATGTTGAGTCTTCGTCTAGATAACTTTGTTCAGAAAAAAATCGAAGATACAGAGGGTTACAACCAAACTGCTTTGTCTCCAAAATTAGGTTTGGTGTATGAATTGGTTAAAGAACAGGTTTCTTTATTTGGAAATTATATGAATGGCTTCCAAAATGCTGGTCCAGTAAATCAGCCAGACGGTTCAATTTTAATTTTAAAACCAATTTATGCCAATCAATATGAAGGTGGTGTAAAAATAGAAGCTTTCAATAAAAAATTAAGCACAACACTTAGCTATTACAATATTACAATTGATAATGCTACAAGAACAAACCCTGATGGATATAATATTCAGGATGGAAAACAAGTAAGTAAAGGAATTGATTTTGAATTCATTGCCAATCCAATAAACGGCTTAAACCTAACAGCTGGTTATGCTTATAATGACAATCGTATCGTTAAATCATCTGACGTTTCCATTGAAGGCAATAAAGCCAGTGGTGCACCAGAAAATGTGGTGAATTTTTGGGTTTCCTACAAATTTCAAAACACACTAAAAGATTTAGGTTTTGGTTTTGGAGGAAACTATGTAGACAAACAATATAAATTTGAAGACGAAAGCTTTTACGCTCCTTCCTATTCTATTTGTAGTGCAACTGTATTTTACGACAGACCAGTTTGGAGACTTGGGGTTAAATTCAATAATTTAACTAACACAAAATATTGGGATTCTTACGGAATGGCTCAAACTCCAGCAAACTTCTTAGTAAACCTAACAGTAAGACTTTAGTTTTTTTATTCTGAGTATAAAATATTTTCTTAAACCTCGAATTCTATACAATTATGAAATAGATTTCGAGGTTTTTTTATGTTTTATTTTTAATTATTCTAAATAAGAGTTATGTTTGTAAAAAATATCATTCTAATAATTTAAACTTGATCTTATGAAATCAAATACTTTAAAAACAGTAAGCTTTTTATTTTTAATGCTTTTTGCTGCACCTCAACTTTTTGCCCATGCACTTTGGATAGAAACTAAAGCAACAGGAACAAAAGGAAAAGCTCAGGAAATTTCTGTTTACTTTGGAGAATTCTCTGATAACGACATTACAAAAGCTGATAAATGGTTTTCTGATTTAAAGGATTTCTCTTTAGTTGTAATTTCTCCATCAAAAAAAGAGATTAAATTAACTTCTAAGGCTTTAGATAATAAATACCAAGCATTCTTTACACCAGATGAAGACGGAGTTTACACCATTGTAATGCACCACACAGTAAAAGATGTTTATGGCACTATGAAATTAGATTACAATTCGAGCGCAACTGTTGTGGTTGGAAATAAAGCTACAGGAAATACTATTGCTTCAAACACTAATAAAATTGCAGTTTTCTCGGAAAGCGCAGATGTAGCAAAAAAAGATACTAAAATTACCGGCATTGCCTCTTATGACGGAGCTATTGCAAAAGAAGCTAAAATTAAAGTAATTGCTCCAAACGGATGGGAAAAAGAATTATGGACAAACGATAAGGGAGAATTTTCTTTCACACCAATCTGGTCAGGAAACTATATGGTTGAATATGCACATACTGAAAAAACTTCTGGAGATCATAACGGAAAAAAATACGATGAAATCTGGAAAATGGCTACTTACCAAATTGTGGTAAAATAATTTCAGGAAATCTCATTCTTAGATTTTAATTTCAATTCAAATAGGACTGTCTCAAAAACGAGTCAGTCCTGTTTTTTTTTATAAAAAAGCCATTGTAGTGCACTCTATTTTCTATTTAAATTGATTATAAATACAAAATTAAAACAACATTAGAAAATTCTTAAGCAAATCTTAAGAAAAGACTAAGAAAGGTTTAAGCAAGAAAAACACTTCATAATTTTCTGTTAAAGAGTCTGTGTATTTATATTTGCACTCGATAATTTTTATTGAATCTAAATAAATACCATGAAATATAATTTACTACTTGCACTAGGTCTATTAAGTTTTGCCTCTTATGGTCAAGATTATTCAAGTAATGAAACTACTTCTTCTGTTACAGATACTGTAAAAAATAAAAAAGGAGAAATCCTAAATGAGGTTGTAGTTACCAAAACTAAAGAACCAAAACCAGTTACAGCAGTTCGTTCTGGATTAAAACCAATGGATAACCCGCAATCAATACAAGTAATCGGTTCTGATGTTATCGAACAGCAACAAGCTATCAGATTAAGCGAAGTTCTTAAAAATGCCAATGGTGTTTACGTAAGTTCTGCTCGTGGTGGCGCTCAGGAATCTTTCTTCTCTAGAGGCTATGACATGTCGGCAAACAATATGTTTAAAAATGGTTTCCGTTATAATTCAGGTTCTATTCCTGATGTTTCAGGTTTAGAGAAAGTAGAATTCCTTAAAGGTGGTTCTGCCCTATTATTTGGAAACGTAGCGCCGGGGGGTATTGTAAACTTGGTAACCAAAACACCTCAATTTAAAAGTGGTGGAGAAATCTCAATGCAAATGGGAAGCTATGCTTATTATAAGCCAGCTTTTGATTTTTATGGAGGCTTAACCAAATCTATAGCTTTTAGAATTAATGGTTCTTACGAGAATTCAGAAAGCTTTAGAAATGTGGTAAAAAACGAACGTTTATACATTAATCCGTCTTTACTTTTTGTTATTAATCCAAAAACTCAAATCACAGTTCAAGGAGATTATTTAAGCGCAGATTGGACTCCAGATTTTGGAACTGGAATTATCGGGAAAGAAATTTTAGATCTTCCTAGAAGTGCTTTCTACGGAGCGCTTTGGTCAAACGGAACAACAAAATCTTCTAGTGCATCTGTATTATTAAATCACGATTTCAATAAAAACTGGAAACTAAACTTCAATAGTTCTTATCAAACATACGATAGAACACAAAAATCTACAGCTCAACTATCAAATTTAGATGACACTAAAACATATCCAATTCCGGGTTACTGGAACAGAGGATTAACTCAAGGGCAAAACTTAGAGCAAATTTTAGGAGATCAATTAAGTCTTCAGGGGAACTTTAATACTGGTTCTGTTAAACATCAAATTTTTACTGGTGCAGACTGGGAAAATTCGTTTGCAACTGCTTATACTTATGCTTTTAATGAGAAATTTTTAGTAACTAGCAGAAATCCTGACGGTACTCCAAAAACATACGATCCAAGTATTTATGATACTATTTATCTTTATGATTTTGATCCGTCAACACAACGAAATGACATTCCGAATGCAAGAGCTACTCAAATCACAAAAACAGATACAAATCGTTTTGGAGTTTATTTTCAAGATTTCGTTTCAATTACGGATAAATTCAAAGTATTGGCAGGTTTAAGATGGTCTTGGCAAGAAGCTGAAGTTAGCACTTATAAAGAAACCAAAACAGGAGCTGGAAATCCAGAAGATGCGGTTCCAACAGTTACTCCAAAACGTTTAGATAATGCATTTTCTCCTAAAGCAGGATTAGTGTATCAGCCAACAAAAGATATTTCAGTATTTGGAAGTTATTCAACTTCTTTTACACCAAATACAGGAACAACTGTTGACTTACAACCTCTTGAAGCTTCTATTATTGATCAATATGAAGTTGGAGTAAAAACAGACTTCTTTAAAGGTTTATTGAGCACAAATGTTACTGTTTATCAAATTACTAATAGCAATTTTGCACAAATGGCACCATATAAAGCAGATGGAACAGAAAATAATGATAGTAGCATCAAACTTTTAAGTGGAGAAACAAAAAGCAAAGGAGTTGAAGTTGATGTTACCGCAAGACCTATTGAAGGCTTAAATATTATTGCAGGATATAGCTATAATGATATGCGTTACACAAAAACTTCAGGATTAAATGGAAGTTTTATTGAAGGTGATCGTGTAGCAAGAACGCCATCAAACACAGCAAATTTAAGCTTCTTTTATACATTGCAGCAAGGATTCTTTAAAGGTGTTTCTGTTGGTGCAATAGGAAATTATATTGGAGATAGAATTGGAGGATGGAACAACCAATATGATTCTAAAAAACCAGATGGAATCTGGTACAGAGAAATTCCATTAGAAGGCTATGTTACAATTGATGCATCTGTTGGATATACTTGGAGAAAATTCTCGATTCTTTGCAAATTATCAAACATTACAAACGAATTAAACTATACAGTTCACGAAAACTATAGTGTGAACCCAATTGCCCCTCGTCAGGTTATGACAAGTGTGCGATACAAGTTCTAAAATATTGAATTAGATGTTTTTTTGATTTATCCCAAGATTTTCTATTTCTCTGGAAATAGAAAAATCTTGGGATTTATATTTTTAATTCAATTCTAATTCAATTAACATTATTTTTGCTTGAAAATAATCCTTTTAAAACAAATCCAAAAATGTCAGATTCCCCAAAAAACCAATTGCAAAAGAGTTTAGGCTTTAGTTTTAATATTGCTGTTTTAATTGGAGGAACGATTGGTGTAGGGATTTTAAGAACACCTGGAACTATTGCAGAAATGCTGAGTAATTATTGGCTCATTCTTGCTTCATGGTTATTTGGAGGTTTATATGTTTTGTTAGGGGCCAATTCGTATTCAGAATTGGCGACCATGCTACCAAAAGCTGGCGGATCGTACAATTATATTAAAAGAGCATTGGGTGAGTATGCAGGTTTTCTTTCTGGCTGGTACGATTACATTGTAAATGCTATTCCGCCCGCATTTTATTGCATTGTAATTAGCGAATACACCATTATTTTATTTCCGCAATTGGCCCATTATTCGACAGTATTATCTATTTCTTTATTGGTTGCATTTGTATTGCTTCACTTAAGTGGCGTCAAAAGCGGAAGTTTGATTCAGCAGATTACCAGTTTTTTAAAAGTGATTTGTTTTGTGGCATTAGTTGTAGCTTGCTTTATGTATTCTGGAGTTGAAGTTCCGAAAATAAAAACCGATAATTCTATTTTTCAAATCGGACTTATTTTTGGATTCTTTAAATCATTACAGCTTATCATCGGAACTTATAATGGCTGGAATGCTGTTTGCTTTTTTGCAGAAGAAAATGACAATCCAAGCAAAAATATTCCGAAATCATTATACAGTGGAGTTTTGCTTGTTGTGGCGATTTATATTTTGGTAAATGCAGCCTTTTTTCACGTTCTCCCTATCGAAACTTTAGCCAAATCAAATCTTGCTGCAGCCGATGTTGCTAAAATTCTTTTTGGAGATAGCGGGGCAAAAATTGTAACCGTAATTTCGATTTTTTCTTTAATCAGTATTTTGAATGCTTTTATGATGATTCCACCAAGAATTCTTTACGGATTAAGCCGTGACGGATTTTTCATAAAACAAGGGACACAAGTCAATAAAGGCGGAACACCAATTGTAGCACTTTTAGTTTCATCCTTTTTCAGTTTGTCTTTAATCTGCATAGGCTCTTTTGAAGTATTGTTTTCTTTCGCCGCTTTTATCTCCATAATCGTTTGGGGACTGGCCTATTATTCGCTTTTAAAACTAAGAACTACGGAACCGAATTTACCAAGACCTTATCGTTCTTTTTTGCATCCATGGTCAACTATAATAGCGATTATTATTTCGATTGGATTATTATTAGGCTTTATTTATAGCGATCCTATTGCTTTTGCTTTAATTGTTGGAATTACATTGATTTCTTACCCTTTGTTTTTGGTTTTGAAGAGAAAAAAATAGCCACGAATTCACGAATTTTTATTTTTAGAATCTATGTGTTTAGATATTCACGAATTACAAAGATTGAAAAAGCAAAATACGTCATCCAAGCGATAGCTGTAGAAGAAGTAATTTGTGACGGAACAACTTAAAACCATAAATTCAACAAGTTTCTTTCGATTTATTTTTCTTTTCAAAAAGAAAAATATGACATTTACAATTCAGAAAAACACATAAGACAAGAACTTATCCTACTATTAAAATAATACACTTAATGAAAAAACTAATTCCGTTTATTGGGGCTATATTACTAATTTTAACATCTTGCTCAAATAATGAGACGACAGATGAAACTGATGTACCCAACGAAAGTACTAATCCTCCCAAAGAAAACACTAAAGCTTTAATTAAAACAATTCAAGAAGTAAGCTCTTCTCCAAGTTCACCAACGAAGTTTAGTTACGATGGTTTTAAAATCACTGAGGCAAGCGCTGATCGGCTTTATGTTGGCATTTATAAAATTAAATACACATATACAGGAGATTTAATTACCAAAGAGGAGGGATACGTTAATGATGAATTGCGTGTTAATAATGAATATTCATATGAAGATAATAAACTAAAAACTGTAATATTTAAAAACGGTAATGGACTTTACGCTCCTCTTAATGAAACTAAATTAGTTTATAATTACGTTTCTGAGAATATTGTAGATATTGATATTTATTCTTATAGCTTAGCTCTTAACGTCTGGTATTTGAGCGATCCATTTCCAAAAGCAAGACTTTATTTTAAGGACGGTAATATAATAAAAAGAGAGAAGTTTACTGCAGACGGAAAAATATATTCTACTATTACACAAGAGTATGATAAAAATCCTAATATTTATAAAAACATCACAGGGTTTGATAAATTATTTTTTGCTTATACTTTTCAAAACGTTTTTAACAGACATCTTGACATTTTTGACATTAGCAATTCTAATAATGTAATTTTTTTCAGCGAACAAATAAATGGATTCTTTACTGAAGTTTATCGATATAGTTATGATCTTAATATAGATGGTTACCCAAAAGAGCAGCGCGATCATTATAGTTCTAACCAAATGCTATATCTTATCAAAAAAAATTATACTTATTATTAATTTTTTCTGATCCAAGAAAAATCAAAAAATCCCAATACTATAATTTCAGTATTGGGATTTATGTTATAAAGAAACTCTTATTTCAAACCAGCCAAACTTTGCTCTATTGTAGCAATTTTTGCTAAAGCATCGGCTTGTTTTTGTTTCTCCAAATTAAGTACTTTTTCAGGAGCTCCGTTTACGAATTTCTCGTTTGAAAGTTTTGCTTCTACAGATTTCAGGAATCCTTTTGTATAATTCAATTCTTCTGTTAGTTTTGCAATTTCTGCTTCAACATCAATGTTTCCTGTAATCGGAATGAAATATTCATTTGATTTTACACGGAAAGACAATGCACCGTCTACTTTTTCAGAAACATATTCGAAAGCCGAAACATTTCCTAATTTCGTTATAATTGAGTCAAAATAAGTAGAAACATTTTCGCTGTTGATTCCTTTTAATTCGATTGCATCTTTAAACGGAATATTTTTGTCTTTTCTGATCGTTCTAATTCCAGAAATTACTTCAATAGAATTTTCGAAATCAGCAATCAATTTTGCATCAAACGGTTTTACTTCTGGCCAAGTTGAAACAATTAAAGCTTCTTCTGGTGTTCTTTCGGCGATTAACTGCCAAATTTCTTCTGTCAAGAAAGGCATAAACGGATGCAATAACTTCAAGTTGTTTTCTAACATTTCGATCGCTTTCGCGAAAGTTACGCTGTCAATTGGCTTTTGGTATGCTGGTTTAATCATTTCTAAGAACCAAGAACAGAAATCATCCCAAACTAACTTATAGATTGCCATTAATGAATCTGAAATTCTGTATTTCTCAAAATTATCTTCAATGTCTACTAAAGTCTGCTGTAATTTAGCTTCGTACCATTCAATTGCTACTTTTGATGATTCTGGTTGTGCGATAGTTTCTGAAACTTCCCATCCTTTAATCAATTTGAAGGCATTCCAGATTTTGTTAGAAAATGCTTTTCCTTGACTACATAATTCTTCATCAAACATAATATCGTTTCCTGCAGAAGCACTTAAAAGCAATCCTACACGAACACCGTCTGCACTAAATTTATCAATCAAGTCTAAAGGATCAGGAGAATTCCCTAATGATTTAGACATTTTACGACGTTGTTTATCACGAACTAAACCAGTCAAATATACATTTGTAAATGGCTTTTCACCTGCATATTCGTAACCTGCAATGATCATTCTCGCTACCCAGAAAAATAAAATATCCGGACCTGTCACCAAGTCATTTGTTGGATAATAATATTTAAAATCTTGACTTTCTGGATCCATAATTCCACCGAAAACAGACATTGGCCATAACCAAGATGAGAACCATGTATCTAGAACGTCCTTATCTTGAACTAAATCTTCAAATTTTAACTCTTCTAAAATACGAATTCGCTTTTCTGCTATCGCTTTCCGAATTAAAAATGTATCTATATTTATATTATCTTCTTTATGAGTTTCTTTCTTAAGTATTTCAATTTGATTTTCTTTTTGATTTTGAAATTTATTGTAAGCATCCTCTTTTGTTTCAGCTACAATAAAAAAATCTCTATTAGGAGAATACCAAGCCGGAATTTGTTGTCCCCACCATAACTGGCGAGAAATATTCCAATCGCGAATATTGTTTAACCAATGTGCATAAGTATTCTCGAAACGTTTTGGATGTAATTTAATATCTCCCGTTTCCAAAACTGATTTAATTGCTGGTTTCACCAATTCTTCCATTTTCAAGAACCATTGGTCAGATAATCTTGGTTCGATTACCGCTTTTGTTCTCTCAGAAGTTCCTACTTTATTTAAGTGTGTTTCTGTTTTTGCTAAAGCACCGATTTCTTGAAGCTCTTTTTCAATTTCTTTACGAACCACAAAACGATCTTTTCCTTGATAATGTAATCCGAAGCTGTTTAGAGTTGCATCTTCATTAAAAATATCAACGATTTCTAGATTGTGTATTTCACCTAAAGTTTTATCGTTCATATCGTGCGCAGGCGTTACTTTCAAACATCCCGTTCCGAATTCAACATCAACATATTCGTCTTCGATAATTGGGATTACTCTTCCGCAAATAGGAACAATCGCTTTTTTACCTTTTAAATATGTAAAACGCTCATCGTTTGGATTGATACAGATTGCAGTATCTCCAAAAATAGTTTCTGGACGTGTTGTAGCGATGGTTAAGAAATCTTCTGAACCTTCAATTTTATATTTTAAGAAAAATAATTTTCCTTGTTGTTCTTCATAAATTACTTCTTCGTCAGATAAAGTAGTTTTTGCTTCTGGATCCCAATTTACCATACGGTATCCTCTGTAGATTAAACCTTTGTTATATAAGTCTACAAATGATTTAATTACAGACGCAGACATGTCTGGGTCCATAGTAAATTTGGTACGTTCCCAATCGCAAGAAGCACCTAGTTTTTTAAGCTGTTCTAAGATAGTTCCGCCATATTTATCTGTCCACTCCCAAGCATGTTTTAGGAATTCTTCGCGGGTCAAATCGTTTTTATTGATTCCTTCTGCTTTTAATTTTGCTACCACTTTTGCTTCTGTAGCAATCGATGCGTGATCTGTTCCAGGAACCCAACAAGCGTTGAATCCTTTAAGACGTGCTCTGCGAATTAAAACATCCTGAATCGTATTATTCAACATATGTCCCATGTGAAGGACTCCAGTGACGTTTGGCGGCGGGATTACAATGGTGTACGGTGTTCTATGATCTGGTTCTGAATGAAAATAATTGTTTTTCATCCAGTAATCATACCATTTACTCTCAATCGTCTTAGCGTCAAATTGTGCTGGAATTGTCATTTACTAGGGTTGTTTAATCGTTAATTTGTTTAACCGTTTAATCGGTTTTGATCATCGAATTTCAAATTGATTTGCTCTCTTATTTTCTGTTTTAAAAAATCATTTATAAATCAATCTCAACGATTAAACAAATAAACGATTAAACAGTTAAACAAAAAACTGGTTCAATTTTTGTATTTATAACTGACAGCAAAAGTAAATAATTAAGTAGACTATAAAAAGAGAAATAATAATTTGTGTGTTAATTAAAAGAATGTATATTTACTTACAATTAAAAAAAGATTTCATATGAAAAATGCAGCCTCTTTTATTGCAGTCTTATTGTTTAGTGCAATAAGTTATGCTCAAAACGGCCCAAAAATTGAATTTGCAGCTCCAGACAATACAATTGATTATGGAAAAATTTCTAAAGGTGACAACGGGCTTCGTTCCTTTGAATTTACCAACACAGGAGATGCTCCTTTATTAATTACAGGTGCAGAATCTACAGTAAGTTCGATTGTTGTAACAAAACCTGCGGCAGCAATTATGCCGGGCAAAAAAGGAAAAATCGATGTAAAATATAATATGGTCGCAGGACCTATTCGTAAAACAATTACTGTCGAAACAAATGCAGTAAATTATCCTGACGGAAGAGTAGCTCTTAAAATTAAGGGTGAAGTTCAATAAGAATTTAAACTTCTAAAATAACAAAGGCCGTTTCTAGATCTAGAAACGGCTTTTTATTTCAAAGAAAACATCTTGCTTCTCAAGTCTTTGTTTCTGCTTATTCATATAGAAAAGCATCTTGCTTCTTTACTTCTTCTCAGCACATTCAGTAATATCAAATTTATATTTTACGCTTTCAAAATCAATTGGTTTGTCTTTAACTAAATAGGTAACCCCCATTGTAGTCTGCATAGTTCCGTTTCCTAAAATAAGTTGATTATTTCGTTTTAAAAGTGCCATCGGATTTTTGAAGGTTTTATCTCCGTTTACATTATCTTTAAAAGTATAATCTACAAATAAAGTATCACCGTGAAACTCTCCTGCAACTTCTCCCGTTCTAACTGTTGAAGGTGCAACTCTCATAATCATATCTCCTGCTAATTTTCCGTTTTTTAAAGTATTCAATTTTAAATCTATTGTATCCTTTTCATAAATTGCTTTGTAGCATGCAGTTCTTACTACTGTTTCTCCTTCTGCTTTTGCGGCTTCAGCGGCTTTTTGTTTTTCTTCATTTTTGCAGCTTTGCAATCCGATAAAGGATAAAAGCAAACAAGATAAGGTTAGATTTCTCATAATATTTTTCATTTTGTTGATATCACTATAAAATTAAAGAAAAAAGATTTTAACAAAAAGGGTTTGGCAAAATTTTTCTGTAAAAATGAAACTCGAGACAACTCTTCATAAGATTATAAAACTACGCTTTGCAACAGTCTAAAAAATATTGTAGCACTTTATAATTCATCTTCAAGCTTAAATCTAAATTTAAGCACCAGACTATTTCTTTCTACCTCCATATTAATCCAGATATCATCTTCTGATTTTAAAAGATTATTAATCTGTTGAAGATTATATTTATATGGCTGTGTATTATTAATACTGATAATAATATCTCCTTTACGCAGTCCGCATTTTTCAGCAGCCGAATTTTTACGCACATTTACTACCTCATAAACTGGTTTAAGAGCAAATTTATATTTAAAATTATTGTTGTTTTTGTCTTTTTCTTGCAATTCATCCATTGTAGAAGCTACTCGTACAGTTTCTAAATGCACTGTTTCCTGAACCCACTGGAGACCGTTGTGCTGAACCGTAATTCCACTCTTATTATATGTAAATGGTTCTCCATACTTGCTGTTTTTTTTAAGGTATAGCTTTTTACCATTATAATCCAAAACCAGAGTAAATCTTTTTAAAACTTCACCACCTACAGATCCGATACGGCCTGGAACCATCTTAACATTCCGAATTGAGACAGAATCAGGAAAAGATACAATTGGTTTTTTGAAATCAAATTCGTCAATCGAGAATTTATCAATTTTGGCACGATGCCCTTCAATATCCCCGCTAAATCCTTTTCCTAAAAAGTCTGGAAAATTTTTATTTGGAAGTTTAATTTTATCATTTTGAAAAATCCAAAAAGCATCACTATTCCCAATATCAATTAAGAGCTTTGCTGGAATTTCTTCATTATTCACCGTAGCTGTTGTCATGATATATGGTTTTGCTTTTTCTATCGTTATCGGAACCATTTTAAACTGTTTGTTTAGTCTTTCCTCAAACTTATTATTCTTAGTATGAACTATTATTTTCTTTTTTTGGTAATTAACTTCAACATAATTATTTCTAAAGAATTTATGACCGATAATTCCGTTTACAGGAATTCCAATATGAGAAGATAAATTAAAACTTTGATCTAAAATAATAAAAACCATGTGGTCATTTGATTTAAGACCATGCGTTTCTAAAATATTTTTTGTCGATTTCAAGCCCTCTATTTCTTCCTCGCTTCCGAGACCACGTAGTTTGATTTTTACAACATTGTTAAAACTAACTTCCTGTTTTTCTTCCATACTAAAAAGAATTGTTTCTTCAACTCCAGAATCTAAAAGAAAATTTAGCTCGACACCATTCACTTTTATCGGAATAAAAACAAGGTTATTTATCAATTTAAAAGGTATTACAGCCTTTGTTGCATTGTTTTCTAATAAAAAATCGCCTTGCCCGAAAAGCAAAAAAGGTAAGAATAACCCAAAAAACAATACTATATATTTTTTCATTGACAATATTTTATTATAAAATTAGTAAATATATTTATTATTGTTACATTTTCGCAAGTCCTTGTATTGTTTACGTTAAATTGGAAAAAAAAATGCAAATTTGCACTTCAATAATTTATACTCATGCCGACAATTTCACTCAAGGGAAAAAACATGCCCGAATCTCCGATACGCAAGCTGGCTCCTTTTGCTGATTTAGCAAAGAAAAAAGGACACAAGGTGTATCACTTAAACATTGGTCAACCGGATATCAAGACACCGGAAGTGGCCATCGAGGCGGTAAAAAATATTGATTTGACTCTTATAGAATATAGTCCGTCTGCCGGATATGAAAGCTATAGAAAAAAATTAGCACAATTTTACCAGCGCCAAAACGTAAACGTTAACACAGAAGACATCATTGTAACAACTGGTGGTTCTGAAGCCTTACTTTTTGCACTGGCCACAATTACAGATCCTGGAGATGAAATTATTATCCCAGAACCTTTTTATGCTAATTATCATGCGTTTGCTTCTTCAACAAGTGCAACTGTAGTCCCTCTTGTTTCTACTATAGAAACCGGTTTTGCTCTGCCAAGCATTGATGAAGTTGAAAAGCTAATAACACCTAAGACAAAAGCCATTCTGATTTGCAATCCTGGAAATCCGACTGGATATTTATATTCTGAAGCCGAAATTAAACAGTTGGCTCATTTAATTAAAAAACACGATTTATACTTAATCGCTGATGAAGTTTATCGCGAGTTTTTATACGATGGCGATGATGTGCATTTTTCTGTAATGAATTTAGAAGACGTACAGCAAAATGTTATCATGGTCGACTCTGTTTCTAAGCGTTACAGCATGTGTGGAGCAAGAATTGGCTGCTTGGTAACTAAGAATAAAGATGTTTTGGCAACTGTAATGAAGTTTGCCCAAGCACGTTTGAGTCCTCCAACAATTGAACAGATTGCTTGTGAAGCTGCAATAGACACACCGCAAAGTTATTTTGACGAAGTAATTGGTGAATACAAAGAGCGCCGAAACACTTTAATCGCCGAATTAAACAAAATCGATGGCGTTGTGGTTACAAAACCAAAAGGTGCTTTTTATTGTATTGCTGAACTCCCAATAGAAGATTCTGATGATTTTGCACAATGGCTTCTTGAAAGTTATGATTTAAATGGCGAAACGGTAATGATTGCTCCAGCCAAAGGTTTCTACTCGACACCTGGAATGGGACTAAATCAAGTTCGTATTGCCTATGTTTTAAACAAAAAAGATTTGATAACGGCCGTAAATATTTTAAAGGAAGCTTTATTGGTTTACAACAACAGATAATCAATTCATTATAATACACTTTAAAAAGACAATAACGTTTTTCGTTGTTGTCTTTTTTATTTTTAACAATAGTATTTATCTTCAAATTTTAAATTATATCCAAAAAGCAGCAATTAAATCCTAAAAACCATAGAATAGGTTTCCTATTTATTAATTATCTTTACCGCCTTAAAAAGATATACCACATTATAATAGTAGTTCTTAATGATAAATAACGAAGATTTTTTAGACGAAATAGGTGACAGTCATTTCAGCAGCAATGCCAAAAACCCTTTAAGAGAGGATGCTTTTGACATCACTGATGAAGAAAAAATAGAAAAAATTAAAAAAGATGTCGAAAGCATTCTACAAACATTAGGAATGGATTTGACAGATGACAGCATTAAAGGAACTCCAAACCGAGTTGCAAAAATGTTTGTAAAAGAAATTTTTGGAGGTCTTAATCCTGCAAAACAGCCAAAAGCTTCTACTTTTGACAATAATTACAAATATGGCGAAATGCTTGTAGAAAAAAACATTACAGTTTATTCTACTTGCGAACACCATTTACTGCCAATTATCGGACGTGCTCACGTTGCTTATATCTCAAGCGGACGCGTGATCGGTTTATCAAAAATGAACCGTATCGTAGAGTATTATGCAAAAAGACCTCAAGTACAAGAGCGTCTAACGATGCAGATTGTTCAGGAACTTCAAAAAGCTTTAGGAACAGAAGATGTTGCTTGCGTTATCGATGCTAAACACCTTTGCGTAAACTCTCGCGGAATTAAAGATATCGAAAGCAGTACAGTAACTTCTGAGTTCGGAGGAAAATTCAAAGACGCTCAAACAAAAAGAGAATTCCTTGACTACATCAAATTAGATACTCAATTTTAATATTTTGGTTAATCATTATATAGATTAATGCTTTTTTAAAAAATCAAAAGTTAAACAAATTACAACAAGTAAACTATGCCTTTATATACAAGTCAGCCTTTAAAAATATACAATTCACTTTCGGGTGAAAAAGAAGATTTCAAACCAATCCATGAAGGAAACGTTGGAATGTATGTTTGTGGACCTACCGTATATAGCAATGTCCATTTAGGAAATGTGAGAACTTTTATGTCTTTTGATGTAATTTTCAGGTATTTTCTTCATTTGGATTATAAAGTTCGTTATGTTCGAAATATTACTGATGTTGGACATATTGTAGACGATGTGGATGAAGGTGAAGATAAAATTGCTAAGAAAGCACGTTTAGAACAATTGGAGCCAATGGAAGTAGTACAACGCTACACTGTTGATTTTCATAACATCCTAAAGGCATTCAACTTTTTACCGCCAAGTATTGAGCCTACAGCAACTGGGCATATTATTGAACAGATTGAAATTATTAAAAAGATCATTGATAAGGGCATTGCTTATGTTGCTAATGGATCTGTATATTTTGATGTTGTAAAATATAACGAAACCAATAATTACGGTATTTTAAGTGGTCGAAATATAGACGATATGCTGGCAAATACTCGTGATCTTGATGGGCAATCTGACAAGAGAAATCCACAAGATTTTGCGCTTTGGAAAAAAGCAGAACCAGAACATATCATGAGATGGCCTTCACCTTGGAGCGATGGTTTCCCTGGATGGCATTTGGAATGTACTGCCATGAGCACCAAATATCTTGGAAATCATTTTGATATTCACGGAGGTGGAATGGATTTAAAATTCCCTCACCACGAATGTGAAATCGCTCAAAACGAAGCTTGCACAGGTCAGAGTCCAGTAAATTATTGGATGCACGCCAATATGCTTACCTTAAACGGAAAGAAAATGGCAAAATCGACTGGAAACAATATTCTTCCAGGCGAAATTCTTAGTGGAGACAACAACATCTTAAGCAAACCATTTTCTGCTTCTGTAACACGTTTTTTTATGCTTCAAGCACACTATAGAAGCATTTTAGACTTTTCTGACGATGCCATTGTTGCAGCTGAGAAAGGATACAAAAGATTAATGGAAGCACTAGACGCTTTACCAAATATCAATGCAAGTGCTTCTAGCTCTATAGATTTTGCAGCATGGAAACAGCTTTGCTACGATGCTATGAATGACGATTTCAATACGCCAATTTTAATTGCGCAATTGTTTGAAGCTGTTCGTTACATCAATCTATTGAAAGATGGCAAAGAAACGATCTCTGCTGATGATTTAAACGATTTCAAAACAGCAGTAAATGCTTTTGTTTTTGATGTTTTAGGACTTAGCGATGATAAAGCCGCCGATGGTGATAGCGACAAACTTGATGGTGTGGTAAACATGCTTATCGAAATGAGAAATCAGGCAAGAGTAGATAAAAACTTTGTTCTTTCTGACCAGATTCGCGATCAATTAATCGCTTTAGGAATTCAGCTTAAAGACGGAAAAGAAGGAACTACTTTTAGTATTCAATAAAAAAATATTTAGTATTCAGTTTTTAGTGATCAGTTTATTTCGAGTGCTAAAAACTGAATGTTAAACTAACTGATACAAAAAAATATGTTTTCAAAAATTCTAATATATCCCTTTGTATTGTTAGTCCGTTTTTACCAGACTGCCATTTCACCGTTTACACCGGCTGCTTGCAGATTTGAGCCAACATGTTCGACATATATGATTCAGGCATTACAAACTCATGGCTTGTTTTATGGCGGATTTTTAGGCATCAAACGTATCTTAAGCTGTCATCCTTGGGGAAGAAGCGGTTACGATCCTGTACCAGAAAAGAAATGCAACCACAAACATTAACTTTTTAGAAAGCGGTACTTTACATTAAATATTTATTTTTACAGCTATATAAAAACATTTATACATGACACACGCCTTAAATTTAGTTTGGAATCCTTCTGAGGGAATCAACTTAGGATTTTTTATGATTCGCTATTACAGCTTAATGTTCGTAATTGCTTTTGGTTTAGGATGGTTCCTAATGAAAAAGATGTTCGAAAGAGAAAACGAATCAATCGAGAAACTAGATTCTTTATTCGTTTGGACTGTTTTAGCAACTTTAATAGGGGCTCGTTTAGGTCATGTTTTATTTTATGATTGGGAATATTTCAGAAATCATTTACTTGAAATTTTTCTTCCGTTTAGATTCGAGCCGGAATTTCAATTTACAGGTTTCCAAGGATTAGCTAGTCATGGAGCTGCAATTGCAATTATTGTTGCGATGTACTATTACAGCAAAAAAATCCTAAAACGTCCGTTATTATGGATTTTAGATCGTGTTGTAATTCCTGTTGCAAGCGGCGCTATTTTTGTACGTTTAGGAAACTTCTTTAACTCTGAAATTATTGGTCACGAAACAACTTCTGCATTCGGAATCCGTTTTCTTCATGACAAATTCAGCAAAGCCGAAGCTGTACAAAAAACCGGAATTGCAGATCCTAAAGAAGCTTACAATGCTATTGCTACAGACCCAAGATTTGCAAACATATTAGCCGAAGTGCCTTCAAGACATCCTACTCAATTATACGAAGCTATTTGTTACGTTTTTGTTTTTGCTATTTTATACTTTTTATACTGGAAAACAAATGCAAGACTTAAATCTGGTCTATTATTCGGATTGTTTTTAGTTCTTTTATTTGTTGTACGTTTCATCGTAGAGTTTGTAAAAGAAAGCCAAGGCGGTTTTGAGAGCGAATTAGGCATGTTTTCGACAGGACAATGGTTAAGCATACCATTTATCATTATTGGACTTTTCTTTGTCATTAGAGCACAAAGAAATCCTTTAGCAAAATCATAAAATATAATTCCTTTTAATAAAAATGCCCAATATTTGAAATATTGGGCATTTTCTTTTTATAGCTTTAATTTACATCCAGATATGGATTTAAAGTTTCAGCTAGTTCATTGAGCCAATAGAAACTGTCTCTTAATTTGGTTTCTTGCTGGATGTTTTCTTGTTCGCTCATCACGTTTAGTGCGAGAGTAAAATTGACCTGCCTTAGTGCTTTCGCCATAGACTGCGCGTCAATTCTATCGTTGAAGAAATTCATCAGCCTGATTTCGGCTTCTTTTGAAAGGGTTTTGGTACTCATAACTTTACTTTAAGGAAATATAAAACCCATGTAGCTAAAGGTGTCCTACGCTGTAAAGTGAGCGTTGCGGTTGTTTCCAATACCGCCACCATACCACATGGGCAAACTTTTTTTTGAGATCATAACTTTACTTTAAGGACTGCAAATGTAAGGAAACAAAAAATTATAAGATATTAATAATCTAACGTTTCTTCGTGGAATCAATTTTTAACTATAAATCCTTGATTACTAACGATATAATTTTCTGTTTTTTTATTTGTTTCATTTATTTTTGAAGTTTCGTTTGTAATTAATACTTCTGTAGTTTTAATTTTATATTCAGATGATATTTCATATATAGTTGACAAACTTCCTTGATCTACTTCTATATTGGAATAGATTAGTTTTTTATCTATCATTTTGAAATAACTATCTAGAGTAACTAAGTATAATTGAGATTGTCCGGAAGGTTGATTGACTTCTAACAAAATTGGATTGAATGCATTATACTTTGGAAGTTTTACCATTTGATAATTTTGTACACCTTCTAATTTAAAAGCAGAGTATAAGTGTGGAGGTAATAAAACAAAATTTTTTACTTCATTGATAAAATCATATGAATATTGGATAGGTAATTTAATTTCGGGTGCATCGTTATAGATATTTTCTAAAGTTACGTCAGTTAATTTTTTTTTGTCTTTTTCAGAATGAATGATACCTAAACATTTCTCTAATGATAAAGCCCAATCTGATTTAAAAGTTAATTTTTCTGACTTTTCTAAATTAGCAGAAGTGTTTAATAATATTCGGTCTTTTATATTGTATTCAATCCAGCCAATTGTACCGCTGCCATCAGTTTCAAAAAAAAGCTTTGCATTAATTATGTTTCCATTATCTCTGTCAATAATTAAATTCACCTTATTTGGCGTGATATTCCAATCTTTAAAAGGAAAATTACTGCTTCTTACTAATTCGGTTAAATAATCATAACAGTCTTCTTTTTGGCTTGTTATTTGTCCTTTAGTCTCGGTTGCTTTAAATGTATTTGAGTTCTTTTTTTCTTCTATCGAATATTTTTTGCAACTAATAAGGATTATCACAATTAATATATAGTATACTTTTCCATGATTTGTTTTTTTCATTCTTCATTTTTTATTGTTTTACAATATTTCCGTTATTGCTTATTACATAATTTTCTACTATAACGGAATTTGAAGTCTGAGTTTTAACTGCTAAATTGTAATCTTTGTCAATTGAAAAAGAAGTCATTTCTTTGTTTTTTTCATCTTCAGGTTCGTACCATTCTCCTTCTACATATAGATTTCCAACTACTTTATTATTTTTTATTGTGATTAAATAATACCTATAATCAAAATCTCCACAATCTTGCGGTACAAGAATAATACTAACATTTTCTTTATTTGGTAATGAGATATATCTAAGTTTATCAGAATTACAATTATATTTTTCAATCCCATTTACAGAAGTGCAATCAAGAATGCTATATTTTAAAGTTTTAGTATTTACTGATATGTAAGGCAATTTTATTTTACTTTCTTCAAAACAAGTTTTAGAAGATTTTATTTCTAAATTTTTATCTTTAATTAAATCAATACTAAATTTTTTAAAAGATTCTTGAGCATCTGGTAAAAGGTTTTCTAGAATATTTTCATTTTTTCCTTCTAGTTCTATTTTTACAATATTATTTAAGTTATCATATTTGAAAATATAAACTTCGTAATATGTGTCTGACAATTTCTCATTTAAGTACATATCAACTTTAAACTTAACTTTTACTGAAGAAACTTTTGAGGAAATATCATTTGGAGTATATGTCATTGCACATCCTGAACCACAACTTATAACAAAAGAATTATCTGTTTCTTCTTTCGTCTCATTTGTAGGCAATAAAATTTTGGATTCACTAATTTTAGAAGTATCTTTTAAGTTATTAGAATTGTCCCTCGAAATATTTTTTTTGCACCCTATAAGTAATGTCAATAAAATGCTAAATGCTATAATTTTATTTGTTTTCATTTATATAAAGATATTATTTAACTCCTAATGGCTTTGTACTATGGAAAATATGTTTTTGTCAATTTTCCCATTCTATAAACTTCAACTTTATCAACTGGTCCATCTGGAGAATAACTCCATTCGCCATCTTTTAAACCATTTATATATTGTCCATCCATCCAAACTGATTTATTATACTCTTCGAGATATCTTCTTTCTTCCCATTTTCCGTTTTTAACATTTTTCCTAATTTCCCCCCTTTGTTTATATAAATAGATATAAGAAGAATCAAGTCCATCTTTAGTATATATAATTTCTTTATCACCCCATTCATTATTGATTTTTTTATATGATTCTTTATAATATTCGACTATGTAATTCTCTTGAATTAGATAATTTCTAGTTAGAATAAAAATGGAATCGTTATTTGCTAATTGTTTAGAAATATTTCCTTTTTTATCATATTTAAAATGTTCTATTTTAAATAGATTGTTTATGATAATATTTTTTTTGAATTTTGAAGTTCTCAAATACTCTCCTTCATCTAAAACTTTTTCATAAATTATTAAGCCATCATCTAAAACAGTGTTAGCTAACAATATCGATCTATAAAGCTCATCATTTTCGTACGAAAAAGAGATTAAAAATGTTTTGAAAGTTTTTCCATTAAAAGTAAAATCAACGTATTTTTTTACTTCAATTTTTTCATAATTATTTTTAACCTGATTAAAATTTATAACAGGTTTATTGTAGTCTTTTTGGAAACTTTTAAAGAATAATTCTATGATTTTTTGTTTGTTGTCTTGAATGTTACATATTTTAGAAGAATCTATTGATTCTATTAAAGTATCTATAACATTTAATTTTAGTGAGTTTTCAATTGAATGAACACTTTTTATTTTAGTTTCTTTTTTACAAAAAGACATCAAAAAAGTAAAACAAATAATACTAATAAATTTTAGGTGTCTCATTTTATATTTTTAAAGTGGAGTTAAAAGATTGAACATGCAAATGATATTGGATTCAAATACTCCCCTGTTAGTATTATCTACTATTTTTATTATTACATAAATCATCAATAGTCTTACTATCGTAATCTATGAATTGTACTTCTCCAAAATTATTTGTTGTAAATGTATTCTCCCAATTTTTTGATTCATCTGCATATGTTGTTACTATACTATATTTTTGAAGTTTTATCTGTTTATTTATTTTATCATATTGAAATGTTATGAATCTGGTTTGTGTAGGTCCTTCAGAAATATTATCAACGAAAGTAAAATCATAATTATTCCATTTTATACCATTAAGTCCTGTACCTGTAGAGTTTGGCGCAGGTGGAGTAAGTATATTTTCATTCTCAAACGTTTTTTGAACAGATGAATCTTCATTCAAGAGAACAATATAAACAAGAAATTTTTCCTCTTTACTATCCCAAAAAACATAAATTTCATCTTCGAGATTATCTTGATTAAGATCACATTTTTTTTCGAAAAAACGTTCAAGACCTTTCTTCTTTATATCTTCTAAAAATTCAGACAAACTATAATTACGATTGGATTTAGCCTTTTCTGATTTTGTAACTTTATCAATATATTTTTTTATCTCTGTTTCTGGCAAAAGATCATTGAATACAGAACTTTCAAAATTTAAAATATTCTTTTTTGAAACATCACAAAAAGTTAAAATATATTTGTCTGATTTTTTAGTTAACTTAAAAGAGCCTTTTTTCCATTCTTTATTTAAATTTTCAAAAGAAATTTTATTTAAATCCTCATCTTTTATATTAAAATTGTTTAAATATGAAAAATGATCTTCATCAAATTCATACGCAATTAAATTTGGATATTGTTCGGTGTAACCAGGTAACAATAATATTCCTTTCGATTTTTTTTCATCAAATAATAATCGAATTCCATCGTAATTATCAGGTAAATATTCAAAATTGAATAAAATTTGTTTCCAATCAGAAACATTTTCACCATCAACAACAAATTGTAATAACGTTATATCTTCTATAAATCGAAACTTAAGTAGAAAATTGTTGTATTGAATATTTAATTCTCTTATATCGCCAGTTGTTTTATAACTTTTTGTAAAAATAACCTCTTTATAATCTTGTGAATTTATTATTTCGGTTTTTAAGTTCTCTTTTTTATCATCGTTTTTACAACTTAACAAGGTAATTGATATAACAAATACCATTATGAACTTGAATAATTTAGTCTTTTCCATTAATTTCATTTATTTTTCCTTTTTCGGCTATTTCCTTTTGTAAATTCTTTTCTTCAATAGATTGTTCGGATGCTCCTTTAAAATGCACATAAAACCCAGGGTTACATCTATAATTCAGCTTCATACCCACTGCATATACAGTAGTAAATATTTCAAAATGCAAATGCGGAGCACACGTACCCGTTACCACACCAGATACACCACTAGTAGCTATCACTTTTCCTACTTCAACTTTCTGTCCTTTTGTTACATTTACCTTTCTCAAATGAGCATAGAATAGATATATATCTTGTTTTTTATCAAAATGGGAGCCCTGAATTTTCTCTCCTTCATTTGAATACAATGCTTTATATTCTCTTCTATGATTATAAAAAGCTTCTTTATCAGTTACTTTAATTGTAACCGTTTTTCCATATCCTGTATGAACTTTAGACTCATAGACTTCTCCCTCAGCACATGCATACACATTACTTCCTGGCACAACAAACAAATCTAAACCTTGATGTATACTACCATTTCTAGTATTTCCAAATAATCCCCAATGTTCACCTAATTTTCCACCACCACCACCTTGCATATAAAGAGTTGAAATAGGGTTATCTACAGGTTCATGCCATTTTCCTGTACCCATATTTTCTGCTTTCCATTTACACTCATCAATTTTAAACACCTTCGATGTTATATTATCAAATGAATCTTGTTTTTCAGAATAATTCATTTTTCCATTACCCATACTTGCGTTCGCACCTATTTCTGGGCAAATAATTCCTTTTGCATCTCTTTCTCCACGAGTTAATTTATACAATTGAATCCCTTTTTTATTCTTCCTATAATTAAAATAAGCCATTGAGGTCAATACCGCTAAATCTTCATTTTCTACTGATTTTGCCCCAGCATCAGTATCAATAATGTTTTTTCCAGCTAGTTTTAAAGTATAAACATTGGCAGATTCATAATTTCCTCTACCAGTTAATTGAATCATTCCCCTGCCCCTAAAACGCCATCCATCTCCATCTTGTACATTCCCAACTCTAAATTTAGCACTTCGATTTCTATCTGCATATGCTATGTTAGCTATTGCTTCTTCATTAGATTTCTGATTTATAAGACGTGGCTTATTATATTTTTTTTGTAGATACTCTAAATTATCCTTATCAATTCGGCCATATTTAAAGGCTAATTCATTTGGGGCTCCATATAATTCGCCACTGCTGCTAAATGCTGTAAAATTCTTTGGTAAATTTTCAACAGCATAACTCATACTTTCTGCTTTTTTTATAATCAAAGATGTTCCTACTTCAATCCTTGCCTGTGCAAAAAAATGCGCTTTGCTCCAACAATTATCCATATTTAAATCTTTCATATATTTATTGTATGTATCAGCGACAACTTTACGCATACTGAAAGTGGTATCTGGGAATATTTCTTTTAAATCATCTTGAGAACTGTCCACTTTAATATCTTTAATACAATTGGGACAGACATGTTTTTCTTTACTTTTATCTACCCAATACCCGCCAATATTAACGGTCAAGTAACTATTAATCTTTTCAACAAACGGATCTTTCCAGATTTCTTTTTTTACATCAACTTTCTGTTCCTGATAATCATGCGCTTTTCTATCAGCTTTTGCTATTCCTCTGGTTTCTTTTTTAGAAGGGCCTTTTTGTTCTGCAGGAGATGTTTTTTTAGTTTCTTTTTCAGATGGTTTAGAAGAAGAAGTTTTTGAAAGTATATCTACTTTATAATCTGGATTGATGACGTTAATGTCTTGTGTAGGTTTCGAAACTTTTTTGTAAAACTCAGCGGTTACATAATATTCATGAAATGCACCTTCGCTTGACTCGTTGGGAGCCGTTTTTGCATTGGCAAGCCATGCCTTTCTGGTATCAAAAGTAAATTTGACATCGGCTATACCTTTCAAAACATTGGCTTCTTTTGTTTCAATACTAATGTCAGAAAGGTCTTTTTTGCCTCCGTCATTTTCCCATAAAGTAACGTTTATGCGAAATTTTTCCATATTTAGGCAATGCACGCGAGCTGTAATGGTTTCGCCATAGCTAAATAGTTTAGTAGGCTTTTTTCCAAGGTTGTCAAGAATTTCTACATATAGAATCTTGCTTTCTGCATTATTTTTGGTTTTAATATCCAAAACTGCTTTTTCGCCGTTGGCATCAACAAGCATCCTGATTCCTTTGCGGGTAAGGCTGGTTTGGGTAAATGTATACTCAACGGTGGCACCTGTCTTATTGTTTTTGGTCATTTTTACCCATTCCTTTCCCAATAATATCCAGACACTCCATTTGATATTTTCGTCAGGTATATTTTCTATTGGATCAATGAATTTTGATGGAGCAGAACTGCCAAAAAAATCATGTATAGAGTAATATTCTTTTATCCCTATCACAGGATTGGGATTGCCATATATTTTTACTTTGCTCATAATTTTGTACTATTTTAATAACAATCAGGAAGCTGGTCTTCTGACTCATCAGGATTTAACAAAGGATTAATCTGCTTTAAAACATCACGATCTGCTTTTTGCATCTGCTGACTTCCTAGTTCGGCTATCTGTCCATGTTTAAAAATTTCTATGCATTTTGGTCCGCCTATAGGACATCCCGCTTTACTGTCTTCTATCAAAATTTTGCCTTGATTGCTCAATGTTACTTTCTCGTAAGGATCGTCCCACAGGGTTATGGTCGCCATGCAGGGTTTATTACCACTTGAAGTAGGCTGTAAAGTGCATTTGCCAAAAGTGCCACTCTTTAAGGTTTGATTGATATCTTTGGTTGTGGCTATGAGTTTTTTATTGGCTCCTTTGTCGTTCGCAAAGTGTTTCTTTTGAGATTTTACAACTAAAATATCAGTAGCATCTTGGTCTTCGCTGAACTTGCATTTGCACGCAGCGCCATCTACAACAACATATTTCTCCATAATCTTAATTTTTTATTATTCTACTAAAAGTGACATCCTACTATCTACAGTAATTTTGCTCTCGTCTAAATTTTTAACTTCAACTGTAATTTTTCGCTTCATATCAATTAAATCACATTCCAAATGCAGTTCTTCTATGAGATAATTATTAGGATTCAAAAAATATTGAGCTTGGTAATATTCTTCGCCATTTTTGTCTTCAGATTTTCCGTTTTGGGTTATTTCAATCTGATTTAGATCGTTGAGATACGGATTCACCTTTTCAGAAATTAAAAACTCCAAATCTTCGGTTTGGGCAATTACAGGAAAATATAATTTTCGTTCCGTTTCAAAATTTTGAGTGTAGGCTCTATGTATTCCGTTAAAATAAGCCCTCAAGAACCAGTTTCCAGATAGAAGTTTTACCAATAAGCTGTTATCTTCAATTGCACTTTCAATATTTTTAGTAAGCTGCACAAAAGTTTTCCCATCAAACAATTCCCTAATGCTGTATTTTTGTTTTTCCCAGCGTTCTTTTAGTTTGTCATAACTATTTAAATCTATCCATTTGCCGTATTTATTTACAACTATTCGTAAAGGAAACAGAAGTTCTGCAGTCTTTTCTGCGACCGTGTATACTCTTGTATCAATTGGTTCTCCGTCTATTAATAGTTCTGAAGTTTTATTGATCTCAATAAAATGATAATTGTCTTGTTGGGTATCGGGTTTCAATCTTAACAGACTGAAATTTTGTTTTAGGGTCTGTTTTTTTCCGTCCTTTTCAATTGTATACAAAACCGAATAGCTGTGATTGAGCTCAAAAGGGGTAAAAGGAAGGACATTATCGTGACTTACAAATAAAACAGGTTTTTTCTTCTTTTCTTTGTCATCTTCTTTTTTCATTTGCATTCTATTATTTTATAGGTCCTTCTTCTTCTAGCTCTTTTAATTCATCAATCTTTTTTTGTTCTAAATCTTCGTTGTGCGAATCAGTGTTGTATATTTTAGCATCTGGTGTTTTTTCTTTTTCCAGAGGAGCATTTTTCTCCGTTTTACGTTCACATATTATTACCGAGTTTTCGCTAATTAAATTAGATTCCATGTCCTTTAAAGCATCGACATATTTTGTTTTTTCATACCATTTGGATTGAGGATAGAAAACCCAATTGTAATTTTGTCTGTTCGGCATCATTACTTCAATCTGATTTTCTGGATTACTTTGGTTATATCCATTTACTGCAAGAAAAAACAAACGTCCAAATTTGACGCTCACAGGAGCTTTTGCTCTTATGGAAATATATTTTTCGTGACTGTATTCTTTTTTTATTAAGATTGTAATCAATAAAATGCCTTTCATTTCATCACTCTCAATTTTTTTATAAGATTTATCAGGTGACCATGTAATGATTTTTTTTGACGGTATCAGCATCATAAAACAAAATGCTTTATCAATGGCAGTAGGAACTACGAATAGTATAAAATGGCCGCACATTATAAAAGTAAAATTTATGCCGTTTAAGGCTGTATAAATAATAGCAAACAGCAGGCTAGAATATAATGGGGTAACGACCGCAAAAAGGAGCTCAACGGTAAAACTTTTTAGCTTGAATTCCTGAAAATAATTACGATAAATCCAAACATGAAGAATTCCAAACAGCAAAGATGTTATCTGATAAAAAAAAAGTTCCTGACTAAGGTTTGTAAATCGCTTATTATGACCTAAAAATGCAATAAGAGCATAAATCAATGCCAATATCAAAGCATAGGCATAGAATTTCTTTTTATACTCTTTTGCAAAGTCTTTTATTTTATCGCTAATAAGTAAGGTAAGGATACCACTAAGCGCAATTATCACAATTAAATATATTATGATATTGACATCAATTAGATTTATTAAGTTCTTTTTAATCATTTTAGTATGATTTTAATCATTCTTAAAAAACAGTAAATAACTGATTTTTAAGATCATTTTTTCGGAACTAATGTAATCTTTTTATTTCATTTTAAAATTAAAAAAATAAAAATTTTCTTTCATTTTTAATTTTACAAACAATAAAAAGGAATAAATCCTTTTAAGCTTTTTATAATTAATTATTATTTCAACGAATCAAGATAAATATATTAACCTCAAATAAAATTCTTTATAATTGATACGAAATACCAAATTCGATATTCTTCGTGTTATACCCAGCATTACTGCTTCCTAAACCCGCATTAGAAACATGCCTTACGCTAGGACGCAAATCAAACTGAAACCGATTATAATCTACGGCAAAACCAAGCGCTAAAACATCAGCAAAAGCGAATCCTTTTGACATTCTCTCTGTTTCTGTATCTGTAATAAGAGGCCCAACGCTTCCTAATGCATATACCGAAAACATCCTACCAATTGGTTTTCTAACTATGAAACCGAGATTCAAAACATACTCCCTTACGTCTTTCAGTTTCATATATTCTATTCTTTTTTGCTCGAAATTGGGTTTCTCTGGTTTTACAAAATAATAATTCAACAGCTGGTGTTTTCCAAAATTGATTTCGGGCTGAACTAAAACTTCATATTTAAAATTTCTAGATTCTTTGATTTTATAATACAATTGCACTTTGTAAAAATGATTCTCAAAAGTATAATCGGTATTACTAAATTCACTTCCGAATCCATAACTTAAACCTACTCTATAATTACTGCTTTTCTCTTGCGCATGAAGCTTAAAAACAACAAATAAAGCAATTACAAAAAATCTTAGTTTTTGGATCATAATTCGTTTTGGATTGGCAGATGCAAACATAAAAAAAAGATCCAGTTTTCACTGGATCTTTCTATTATATAAATAAGGATTTTAATTATGCCTTATTGTGTTTGTCTTCAATTGTGTGTTTCTCATCACTTGAAATCGTGTCAACCAATACTGGCGTAGCGATAAATAATGAAGAGTAAGTACCAACAATAATACCAATTAACATAGCGAAGATAAATCCTCTGATAGATTCTCCACCGAAGATAAACATCGTTAATAATACGATAATCATCATTAATGAAGTATTCAATGTTCTAGATAATGTAGTATTAATAGAAGCGTTTACGATATCTTCGAAACTACCTTTACGGTTTCCGATAATAAACTCTCTTACCCTGTCAAATACAATTACCGTATCGTTCATAGAGTAACCAATTACAGTCAAGATCGCAGCGATAAAGTGCTGATCCATTTCCATGTGGAATGGCATGAATTTGTAGCATAAAGAGTAGATTCCTAATACGAAGATTACGTCGTGCGCAACAGCTGCAATCGCACCTAATGAATATTGCCATTTACGGAAAGATACCATTAAGTATAAGAAAATAACTGCCATTGCACCAAGAACCGCCCAGTAAGAGTTTGTCTTAATATCTTCAGAGATAGAAGCACCTACTTTAGAAGCTTGCAATACTCCAACTTTTTTACCGTCAAAAGAGTTGATGAATTTATCGTAAGTTGTATTTGGGAAATACTTTTGTAAAGAAGCATATAATTTTTGGTTTACTTCCTCGTCGATAGCAACACCATCTTCTTTAATTTTATATTTAGTAGTGATTTTCAATTGATCATCATCACCTAAAATTTTAGCTTCAACCGGAGTTCCAAAAGCAGCAGATAATTCATCTGAAACTGCAGTTGCATCAACTGGTTTTTCGAATTTAACTTGGAAAGTTCTTCCTCCAACAAAATCAACACCTTCATCTAATCCGTTAACGAAGAAGATAGAAACTAAACTTACTACAACTACAATAGAAGAGAAGATATAAGTGAATTTTTTGATTTTGATAAAGTCAAAGTGGAAGTTTGTAAACCAGTTTTTAGTAATATTTGTAGAGAAAGTTAAATCTGCTTTTCCTGCAATATTTCTGTCAATGAAAATTCTAGCAATAAAGATAGAAGTAAACAATGAAGTTACGATACCAATTAATAATGTCAATGCGAAACCTTTGATAGGACCTGTTCCAAAAATGAATAAGATAGCTCCAGTTAAAACGTGAGTAACGTTAGCATCAATAATAGAACGCATTGCACCATGCCATCCGTAAGAAGCTTGAACTGCTTCAGAAAGTGATTTTCCTTCACGTAATTCTTCTTTCGCTCTTTCGTAGATAATAATGTTCGCATCTACCGCAGTACCTAATGTTAATACGATACCTGCAATACCTGGCAATGTCAATACAAAACCAAAACTTGCCATAATTCCGAATAAGAATAGTAAGTTTAATAATAAAGCAAGGTTTGCATACCAACCAGCTTTACCATAATAGAATACCATCCAAACACAAACTAATAAGAAACCTAATACAGAAGAAATTGTACCTGCATCAATAGCTGCTTGTCCTAAAGATGGACCTACAACAGTTGATTGGATAATATCTGCAGAAGCTGGTAATTTACCTGCATTTAATACGTTAGCTAAATCTTTAGTTTCAGCAACATCAAATGAACCTGTAATCTCAGATCTTCCTCCAGCAATAGGACCGCTTGTTACACCTGGAGCAGAATATACGATATCATCTAATACAATAGCAATGTAGCTTTTTTGAGCAAATGCTCTTCCTGTCAATTCTTCCCAAACTTTAGCTCCTTGGCTGTTCATTTGCATAGAAACAGCTGGTTTACCCATTTGGTCAAAAGTATCTTTTGCATCAGTTACAACACCACCGCTCATTGCTGGGTTATTGTCTCTGTTTCCTTTTAAAGCATATAATTCTACAACTTCAATATCAGCTGCACTTTTTACGTCTTTAGCTTTAGGGTCTTTTATAGTTGTTGGCTTGCTCCATACAAATTTTGCATAGTGTTGGTCAGCAGCCAATAATACTCTAATTTCTGGTCTTTTGAAATACTCATTGATAGTAGCAGTATCTTTAGGAGCAAAATATCCTAAAACTGGTCCACCACCATTACCGATAATTTTATCGAATAAAGGATTGTTTCCCTTTTTAACTTCTGAAGAATCTTTTGCATCTGTTAATAATGCATTTAATGAATCTTTAGCAACAGTTTTAGTTTCTGTCTTTTTAACTTCTGTTTTCTTTAAAGCTTCGTTTGCTGATACTAAGAAATTACCAATTTCTTCAATTTTGAAAGTTTCCCAGAACTCTAATTGAGCTTTTCCACCTAATAATTTTTTAATTCTATCAACATCCTTAGCACCTGGAAGCTCTACTAAGATTCTTCCTGTTTCTCCTAATTTTTGGATGTTTGGTTGTGTAACACCAAATTTGTCGATACGCTCTCTTAATACTTTAAAAGCACTTTCAACAGATTCATCAACTTTTCTTTTGATAACTTTTTGAACTTGCGCGTCAGACATTTGAAAGTCTACTCCACCTTCTCCTTGAAGACTTCTGTTAGCAAAAATATCTGGAGATGCTAATTTTACAGAACCTTTTGAATTTGCTTCAAAAGCTTCAAAAAACTTATTTAAATACGTTTTGTTTCCTTCTAAATTTGCAGATGCATCAGCTAATGATTTATTAAAAACTGGATTTTTAGAATTATTAGCCAAACCTTTTAATACATCTTTAATAGAAATTTGAAGAATTACATTGATTCCTCCTTCTAAGTCAAGACCTTTATTAAGCTGTTTGTTTTTCACTTCGTTATAAGTGAAATCAGTAAAACCAAGGTTTAATACTTTTTCTTTACCAATAGAATCTAAATATTTCAGCTCTTTATCAGGATTATCTCCTGCAAAAGCTTTAGCTTCACTTTTGACACCATTTGCCACAAAAGTGAATGATAGTTGGTAAATACTTACCAATGCAAATAGAATTGCGAAAAATTTAATAAGTCCTTTATTCTGCATTATTACTAAAAATTAATTATGTTTTATTTTTGTTTTTGTTTTAAAGTCCCATAAAATAAGCCCTGACATGATTTTTTAAAACAAAAAAACGAGATCACGAATTACCAATTTTTTTTTAAACCGAGCAAATATATAATTAACGAAAATACTAACCAATTTATTTATTAATTAATCTCAAAAAAAAAGCTGCAAAAGTGCAGCTTTTTTTCTTTTTTGCCGTTTTTATTATACTAAAATCGTTTTTAGAGCATCATTCATACTACGAACTGCATCTGCACTTTTAGCAAACAAAGCCTTTTCCTGATCGTTTAAGTTTATATCTAGAATTTCTTCTACACCGTTTTTACCAATTATACACGGCACTCCTATACAGATATCATTTTGACCATATTCTCCTTCTACAAAAACAGAACATGCAATCATTTTTTTCTGATCATTCAAAATACTATCTACTAAATATGCAACAGAAGCTCCTGGCGCATACCAAGCAGAAGTCCCTAGAAGTCCTGTAAGAGTTGCTCCTCCTACCATTGTATCTGCAGCAACTTTTTGCAATACTTCTTCTGAAAGAAACTGAGATACTGGAATTCCATTATAAGACGCTAAACGCGTTAACGGAATCATAGTTGTATCTCCATGACCTCCAATTACCATTGCCGAAATATCATTTGCCGGTTTATCTAGAGCTAATGAAAGATACGTTCTAAAACGAGAACTATCTAAAGCTCCTCCCATACCAATAATTCTATTTTTTGGAAGACCTGTAGCTTTTAAAGCCAAATACGTCATCGTATCCATCGGATTGGAAACTACAACAATAATTGTATCTGGAGAATACTTCAATACATTTTCAGCAACTGTTTTCACAATTCCTGCATTGATGCCGATTAATTCTTCTCTTGTCATTCCTGGTTTTCTCGGAATTCCTGATGTAATTACTACTACATCACTTCCTGCAGTTTTAGAATAATCGTTGGTAACGCCAGATACTTTAGTATTAAAACCAGTATTTGTCGCACATTGTGTAATATCCAATGCTTTACCTTCGGCAAAACCTTCTTTAATATCCAACAATACTACTTCGCTAGCAATTCCTCTATAAGAAATAACATCTGCACATGTAGCTCCAACATTTCCTGCTCCTACAATGGTAACTTTCATATTTTTTACTTTATCGGTTATTAATTTATTTGTCTATTCTTTAAAAAGACAATTCGTTTAATTGTCTAGTAAATTTAAACAATTAAACGAATTGGAATTATTAAATTTTCATTTTATGCATCAATATTTGCATAAACTGCATTTTTCTCGATAAATTCTCTACGAGGCGGTACTTCATCTCCCATTAGCATAGAGAAAACTTGGTCAGCTTCTGCCAAACTATCAATGTTTACTTGACGTAAAGTTCTGAAGTTCGGATCCATTGTGGTTTCCCATAACTGCTCCGCGTTCATCTCTCCAAGACCTTTATAACGTTGGATATTGGCACTTCCTCCCATTCTTTCGTTAGCCTGATCACGCTGAACATCATTCCAAGCGTATTCTTTTTTATTTCCTTTTTTAACTAAGTACAAAGGTGGTGCTGCAATGTAAACATGACCTTCTTCGATTAGCTCTTTCATGAAACGGAAGAAGAACGTTAATATTAAGGTAGAAATGTGGCTACCATCGACATCGGCATCACACATGATGATTACCTTATGATATCTTAATTTTTCAAGATTTAATGCTTTACTATCTTCTGCAGTTCCTACTGTAACTCCTAGCGCGGTAAAGATATTTCTAATCTCTTCGTTTTCGAATACTTTATGATGCATCGCTTTTTCAACGTTCAAAATCTTACCACGTAATGGAAGAATCGCTTGAAAGTTACGATCACGTCCTTGTTTTGCTGTTCCACCAGCCGAATCTCCCTCGACAAGGTAAACCTCACATCTTGCAGGATCTTGCTCAGAACAGTCTGATAATTTTCCTGGCAATCCGCCACCGCCCATAACGGTTTTACGCTGTACCATTTCACGAGCTTTTTTTGCTGCGTGACGTGCTTGCGCTGCTAAGATTACTTTTTGGATAATTAATTTTGCATCATTTGGATTTTCTTCCAAATAATTTTCTAGCATTTCTCCTACCGCTTGAGAAACTGGAGAAACAACCTCTCTATTTCCAAGTTTTGTTTTTGTCTGACCTTCGAATTGAGGCTCAGATACTTTTACCGAAATAATTGCTGTTAATCCTTCACGGAAGTCATCTCCAGCGATTTCGAATTTTAATTTATCTAACAACCCAGAAGCATCCGCGTATTTTTTAAGCGTTCTTGTCAAACCGCTTCTAAAACCTTGTAAGTGCGTTCCTCCTTCGTGTGTGTTGATATTATTTACATAAGAGAAAATATTCTCTGTATAACTCGTATTGTAGATTAAGGCAACCTCAACTGGAATTTCGCCTTTATCATTATCCATACTGATAACATGAGAAACAATTGGCTCACGGTTACCATCTAAGTAGCGAATATATTCTTTAAGACCTTCATCTGAGTGAAATACTTCACTTCTGAATTCGCCTTTTTCATCAACTTCCCTCTTATCTGTAAACGTAATTGTGATTCCTTTATTTAAGAAAGAAAGCTCACGCATACGCGCTGAAAGTGTGTCATATGAAAATTCAGTAGTTTGAGTAAAGATTGTATCATCTGGAAAAAAAGTTTGGCGAGTACCTCTTTTTTCTGTTTCTCCAATTTGTTTAACAGGATATAATGATTTTCCTCTTTCGTATTCTTGCTCATAGATTTTTCCTTCTCTAAAAACAGTCGATTTCATATGAACCGAAAGTGCATTTACTACAGAAACCCCAACACCGTGAAGTCCTCCTGAAACTTTATAAGAGTCTTTATCAAATTTACCTCCGGCACCAATTTTAGTCATTACAACCTCAAGTGCAGAAACTCCTTCTTTTTTATGTAAATCAACAGGAATACCACGACCGTTATCTTCAACTGTTACCGAACCATCTTCATTTATTGAGACACTAATAGCATCACAATGTCCTCCCATCGCCTCATCAATAGAGTTATCAACAACCTCGTAAACCAGATGGTGTAGTCCTCGAACCCCTACATCACCAATATACATCGACGGACGCATTCTTACGTGCTCCATCCCTTCTAATGCCTGAATACTATCTGCTGAATAATTGTTCTTCTTGATTTCTTCGCTCATATAATTTATTCTAAAAAATGTAATTAATGTCTAACACGCAAATATATAAAAACGCGAGCTATATACCCAGTAAATTACGACTTAAAGCACTTAAGTTATCAACACAATTGTCTGAAAAACTAAAAAATAAAGCCAAAAATGAATTTAAATTCTAATTTTCCTAAATTCCAAATTCTAAAAATGGAAATAACGTAAAAAACCCACTCTTTCTAAAATTCCAAATTCTCGTTTTGAAATTCTAAAATCAAAAAACCGAAATGCATTTTAACGCATTTCGGTTTTTTCTATATCGATTCCAACTTTGAATTTGGAATTTTACCTTTTAAGCAATAACAGTAGTTTTTACAGGTTCAAAATTTCCATTTAAATGGGCTGCATTTGCTCTTCCGCTCGGATCGAGGTTTTCCTGCCATTTTGGTATCCATTTTCGAACGGTTTGCGCCGCACTGACCTGTGGATAGTATTTATGGAAAATCGATCTGTACAAATAAGCTTCCTTAGTCGTAGGAGAATTATACGGGAATTCTGTACTTGCGCCTGCCAACTGTTCATCTGTAACCTGCGATGCACAATATTCGATCAACTCATCTACCCAATTATATCCTACACCATCAGAAAATTGCTCTTTCTGACGCCATAAAACTTCTGAAGGCAAATAAGCGTCTTCAGTATCAAAAGCTTTTCTTAAAATGTATTTTTCAACACCATCATATGTTTTTGGCTGTTTTTCTTCTGTTTTAATTCGAATGGCAACATCTAAAAATTCTGTGTCTAGAAATGGAATACGCACTTCTAAACCATTTGCCATTGTTGTTTTATCTGCACGTAGCAAATCGGCTGTAAACAGCTTTTGCACTCGCTCTATAGTTTCATCCTGAAATTCCTCTTCTGAAGGTGCATTTCTAAAATACAAATGTCCTCCAAAAACTTCATCTGCCCCTTCGCCTGACAATATTACTTTTATACCTTGATCTGCAATAGCTTTAGAAAGCAAATACATTGGAACACCCGATCTTACCGAAATAATATCGTAAGTTTCTATATGATAAATTACTTTTTCTAAAACTTTAACTCCTTCTTCAACAGAAAAATGAATTTCGTGATGTTCAGTTCCTAAAAATTCTGCTGCTTTTCTTGCCGCAACGTTATCTGGCGCATTAGCATCCAATCCGATAGAAAACGAATGCAGTTTCTCTCCTTTTTCTTTTAGCAATCTTGAAGTGATTGCCGAAATCAACGAAGTATCCAAACCTCCTGACAATACAACCCCTAAAGGCACTTCAGCCAATAAACGTTTGCGTGTTGCCTGAATCAGACTTTCACGAATCAATTCTAAATCTAATGGGTGAGTTGCATTTTTATGATCCTCGTATTCTGGACGATAGTATTTTACAAAACCTGTTTTTGCTGTATAATAATGTCCTGGAGGAAAAGTAGAAAATGATTTGCACTGATCTGCAATAGATTTCATTTCTGAAGAAAAATAAATTCTTCCTCTTTCATCTAAACCATAATACAAAGGTTTCACCCCAATCGGATCGCGACCAGCAATATATTTATCGCCATCAATAACTACAAAAGCAAAATCTCCATCCAATTTATTACAGAAATCGTATCCAAATTCTTCATACAAGTGTACAATTACCTCTGAATCCGATTCTGTTCTGAAGGCATGACCCTTTAAAACTGTATTTTTAAGCTCTTTATAATTGTAGATTTCTCCATCATGCACCATCCAAGCTTTACTGGTTCCTTGAATTGGCTGTTTCCCCGAATTAAGATCAATAATCGACAGACTTTCATGACAAAGTATACTGCCATTTTCCATAATATGAATATCGCTTTCATCAGGTCCGCGATGTGACATTCTCTCAGAAAGTTCTTTTACAAGCTTGGGGTCTTTTCCTTTGCCAATAACGGCTAACAATCCAGACATACTATTCTATTTTTTTATTTTTATTCTGATGTACCAAGCCTAAGCAAGCTGTACATTAAAAAATCATTAAAATTTCTGCTTAAAAGCAAAACTAAATATTATTTTCTGCTTTCTTACATTTTGCATCCTAAAATTTCATGGTTTAACTTTTATTTCAACGAAAGTCAAACATCAAATAAATTTTAATCGATTACCAAAACTTTTTATTTTAACATATTGAAATACAGAAACTTTTTTAGACAAGAAAGACGCTCTCATAAAAGAACGTCTTTCAGCAATATATACTAATTCTAAAAATTAAACTCTTAATTATTTTACATAAGCGTCATCATGAACACTTGCTACAGCTCTTCCTGATGGATCGTTCATGTTTTTGAAAGCTTCATCCCACTCCAAAGCAATTTTTGTACTACAAGCCACACTCGCTTCTTGAGGCACGCATAACGCTGCTGCATCACTTGGGAAATGTTCAGTAAAAATTGAACGGTAGTAATACTCTTCTTTTGAAGTTGGAGTCTGCAATGGGAATTTGAATCTTGCGTTTGCCAATTGCTCATCTGAAACTTCTCTAGCTACCACTTCTTTCAGAGTATCAATCCAGCTGTATCCTACTCCATCAGAAAATTGCTCTTTTTGTCTCCAAGCAACACTTTCTGGTAGCATATCTTCAAAAGCTTTACGAACTACCCATTTTTCCATCGGGTGTTCTTTGTTGATCATTTTATCTTGCGGGTTGATACGCATGGCAACATCCATAAATTCTTTATCCAAGAATGGAACACGACCTTCAATTCCCCAAGCCGCTAAACTTTTGTTTGCACGTAAACAATCGTACATGTGAAGTTTTCCTAATTTACGAACGTTTTCTTCGTGGAACTCTTTAGCGTTTGGTGCTTTGTGGAAATATAAATATCCTCCAAACAACTCATCTGCACCTTCTCCAGAAAGAACCATTTTGATTCCCATAGATTTAATCACTCTCGCCATTAACCACATTGGAGTTGAAGCTCTAACTGTAGTTACGTCATAAGTCTCAAGGTTGTAAATTACATCACGAACTGCATCTAACCCCTCTTGGATTGTAAACTTAATTTCGTGGTGAATAGTTCCGATATGATCTGCTACTTTTCTCGCTGCAGCTAAATCTGGAGATCCTTCTAATCCAACAGAGAAAGAGTGCAATTGCGGATACCAAGCATCTGTTGTATCATCAGACTCAATTCTTTTTTGAGCAAATTTCTTAGCTACAGCCGAAGTAATAGAAGAATCTAAACCTCCAGAAAGTAAAACTCCGTAAGGAACGTCACTCATTAATTGTCTATGAACCGCAGCTTCTAATGCTTTTCTGATTTCTGGAATGCTAGTTTCATTGTCTTTCACTGCATCGTATTCTGTCCAGTCTCTTTTGTACCATTGTACAAATTCACCGTCTTTACTTGATAAATAATGCCCTGGAGGGAATAATTCGATTTTTGTACAATATCCTTCTAAAGCTTTTAACTCAGAAGCCACGTAGAAAGTCCCGTGCTGATCCCATCCAATATATAATGGAATAATTCCCATATGGTCACGAGCAACAAAATATTCATCTTTATCTACATCGTAAATTGCAAATCCAAAAATTCCGTTTAATTCATCTACGAAATCTGCTCCTTTTTCTTTATAAAGTGCTAAAATAACTTCACAGTCACTTTCAGTCTGAAAGTTGTATTTTCCGGCAAATTGCTTACGCAGATCTCTGTGGTTGTAAATCTCACCATTTGCAGCTAAAACCAATTTCTTGTCTTCAGTAAATAAAGGTTGTTTTCCTGACGCTGGATCTACAATTGCCAAACGCTCATGAGAAAGAATCGCTTTATCATTACTGAAAATTCCGCTCCAATCTGGTCCGCGGTGACGAATGATTTTTGACATTTCTAATACTTGAGGTCTTAACGCTTCGGCTTTTTGTTTAAGATCAAAGGCACATACAATTCCACACATAATTTTATATTTTTATTTTTTAAATTTTAATTTGATAGGACAAAGATGTAATATTAGTTACAATTGAAAAACACAAATACTAATATCAATTACAATTATCAATCAAAAAAATCAATTTACATATAAAATGTAAAATTTTAGTATTAAAAAAAAGGCTTAAACTTTAAATCCTTAATTTTAAGCACAAAACTGCTTTCAAATTTAAAGTTTAAAGCGGTTTTTTGAATTAAATTTTGAGTTATTTCGATATCAATTAAAGATTCGTAAAGAAGAGATAGAAAATTGTTCTGGAATTATTGTTTATATAGTGTTACCTAGATTTTAAATCTTATCTGTCATCTTGACAAAGGAAAGATCGCACAAGTAATTCCGCATACTAGTTCGCCAATCTTTATCGAGGTTCTAGTGTGATCCTTCCTTCGTCAGGATGATAAAATTTGTGGAATTACTTTATGTCTATTCTTTAGAGAACTTTGTCAAAGTTTAAAACTTTGACAAAATTGTTCATAGACGAATTCATTATTCAACACTTTGAATTGTGTAATGCGTCTTATTTATTTCAAATTGAAATCCAGCTTTATTTCCCATTAAATGATTTCCCAAAGGAGATTGCGGAGAAAGTGCAATGACATTGATTCCGTCAATCGCTATTTTTGGAAGTGCAACACTCACATACAAATAAATCCCATTTGCTTTCACCAGACTTCCTAAAACAATATTTTCTGTCGTTTTAAGCGGATCTATTTTATCTAAAATTGCTTTTTGCTCAAGCGCTTCCTTCAATTTATTCGTCAATTTTTCCTGTTCGATATGCATCATCGACAAAGCTGTTTCGTGTTTATCGCCAGCTGAACCTTTTGCATCGTTTTTTGAATCTTCGGTCAAGCCTGAAATCATGTCTTTAAAAACATCAATTCTATCTTGAACCATTTGAGTATAGTGAGAATATATTTTTTCTTTGAAAGTCATTTTTTTTTAAGGTACTGAGGTTCTAAGGGACAAAGGTGCAAAGGTTTTTCTTTTTGTCTAAATTTTTATTCGAAAAAAGCTTTTGGATAGACCACTTCTCCATTTACATCGTTTAAACCGTCTTCTGCCAACGCTATTACCATACAGTTTTCAGCTGGAACATCAAACGGCATTATGATATTGTATTTTTCGCAGAGTTCATATCCGAATCTTGGATAATAATCTTGATGTCCTAATAAAATAACTGATTTATAACCTAGACTTTTTGCAACTTCATGCCCGTACAGAATAAGTTTTGAACCAATTCCTTTTCCTTGAAATTCGGGTAAAACTGAAACTGGAGCAAGTGCCAGAGATTCAAACGAATTTGAATCGTTTTTGATTCTTAGTTTAGTAAATAAAATATGGCCGATAATTCTATCGTCAAGCTCCGCAACAATAGACAATTCAGGAATAAAGGCTTCAGAATTTCTCAGTCTTTCCACCAAAAACTGTTCTTTATGATCGCTGTATTCTTCCTTTTCAAAAGCTTTTTCTATTAATTGAAAAACACTTTCAAAATCATTTTTATTTTCTTGACGTAATATAATTTCCATTTTATAAAATTAAAAAAAACAGCCACGAATTCACGAATCTACTCCAAAAAATTCATGAGCTCATGGCTGAAAAAAAAAGGCACATTCATTTAAAATGTTTTAGTGCCCTGGTATCTTTATGGCAAAGATGTCTTAAAAATCAAATTTATAATTTGCGCCTCCTAAAACTTGGAATCCTTGTACAGGATAATTCAACCATTTTTCGTAAGCTTGATTTCCAATATTGTTCAGTTTCAAGAAAAACGTTAATCTTTCGCTGAATTTATATCCTACATGAGCATTAGCATCAAAATAACTTTTTAAAGTAATTGGTGTTGCATCTATTCCTAAAGAAGTATTGGTCTGCATATCTTTTCTTTCTCCAACATAAAACACATTCAATCCTGCATACCACTGCTTAGTAATATTAACGTCTAAAGTCGAGCTTAATTTCATTGTTGGCAAATTCCATGCTTCAACTACGTTATCAGTATTATAACTATTAAAAGTTCCGTTGATTCCGAAAGTTACATTTTGAGAGAAATCAGCTTTTAATTCTCCGTAGAAACGGAACGTTCTAATGTCTTCATAAACTACTCCAAATGAGTTTCCGAAAGCATAATCTTCATTGGTAATTACTTCTGTATAATCATTTGCTTTAAACAGTGCTTTATCTTTTTCATTTAAATAAGAAGCTGTCAGGTTATAATTTACATTATTAGCCAATTTTCCTTTTAATCCAGCAAAAACATTGTATTGTGTACTTGATGGACGCATGTTTAAAGTTGGAGACAAAAACGGATTTTCAGTTACAAAATCAGCATAAGAATTCTGATTTAAACCTCCGTTTACTCCAGTGTAGAAAATCATCAAATCGCCAACCAGTCTATACGAAGCATTTACTTTTGGATAGAAATAAAATTTATTGCCACTATTTTCAGAATCTGCACTGTAATAAATTCCAGCTCCTAGTTCTAACGTCCACTCGTTTTCATTGATTACAAAACTTGGTTCGATTCCAACATTTGTAAAACTGTATTTTAAAGCTTCTGTATTATCTTGAAAATAGTTATTTTTAAAAGAACCGCTTACATGATCTACAATTACATTGGTTTTAATTGCCTGATCCATTACATCAACTGTAAAAGTTGGCTTTACATAAAATCTGTTTTCTGACGAAGAATAACTGTCTGAGAAATGGGTGAATTTTGTAGAAAGTTTACTGAAAATACTTTCGTTAAATTCGGCATTTCCACCAACCCAAATAGTATTGTAAGAGTGATCCGGATTAATACTGTTTACCAAATCATAACGCTGGTCCGGAATTGTCAATCCAAAATCTGACGGAAGTCCATACCAATTGTAAATCTGATTTTGATATCCTAAATCGACTCCCCAAGTATTATCTCTATTGTTTTGGCCATAACCCACATTAATTGACGTATCATAAAATTCATCATTCAATTCAACATCTTTAATTCCGCCTTGAGAAGAATGATGACGAAACATTCCAGCTACATAATCATTATTTCCTAAATCCTGATTCACGAATAATTCACCGTTCAAAGTGCTGTAATTTCCAAGCCCTATTGTAGCATAATTATTAAACAATCTTTCTTTTTTAGCTTTTTCCACACCTTCAGCTTTTCCTTTAGAAGGCGTAAAAGTCGAAGCCACAGGAACAGACAAAATACTATATTTAATTACTTCTTTCGGCTGATTCCCGCTATCGTCAAGCAAAGGCGTTTCTTTTACTTTAAAAGCATCTGAAATAGTTGGCGAATACGGTTTTACTACATTTACAGTTTCAGTCCCGATACTTTCATTTTTCTTCACTTGCGAAAACGAAAACTGGACAGCAAATAATACTAGTAAAATGATAATTTTATACTGGCAATTTAATTTCATATTTCTTTATTTTAAGAGAATAGAAAAAAGAACCAAGAAGAAAGACTTCTCTTTTATCTTTAATTTTTCTCTATACTTTTTTATTCTATTTCTAATATCTTGACTCTTTGTTCTTGCTTCTATTTTCTAAATCTAGACTTCCCACTCACCTTTAGCCACAAACTGAGCTTTTCCACCTATTTTAATATCAAACAGATCTCCGTTTAGTTTTCCATTAAAATAGATTTCAGAAGGACGACCAATGTAATCTCCCTGATGGTTTGTTACTTCAATTTCAGGAGAATGATATTTTAAAAGATATGCTTGCAGACAAGTACTTGCACTTCCTGTTGCTGCATCTTCTACCAATTGATTATTTTCTATACATAACATTCTAGTTGCCAACTTCGAATCTTCAAAACTATAAAAATACAGTGCTCTATGATCTGTTTTACAATGCTGTTTCAACCATTTATCGGTTTTATCTTTATCTAAAACCAAATTCTCTAAAGCTCTTTTGCTATTTAACGGAACAATTACAAATGCACTTCCCGTAGTCACTTCTTGTATCAAATATTGATTATCAAAATCATCAATTGTTAAGTTACTGAAAGATGGAAAATCTTCTTTTGCAAAAACATCCCAAAACTTTGGCTGAGCTGCTTTTAGCCAAATCAAATCTTCTGTTTTATTGATTGCAATTGGCCCAATCGGAACTTCTAATTTTATTTCGTTAAGAGCATTTTCAAATACTTTATTCATCAAAACCCATGAAGTCCCAATGATCGGATGACCCGCAAACTGCATTTCGTGAGCAGGAGTAAAAATTCTTATTTCTGCTTTATTGTTTTCTTTGTCCAGTTTCGTTACAAATGTGCTTTCTGCAAAATTAATTTCGCGCGCCATCTTCTGCATTTCCTGCGAACTCAAATTCTCCGCATTCATAAAAACTGCCAACTGATTTCCAGCATATTTCTTATCGGCAAAAACATCAACTATGTAAAAAGGTAAACTCATTTCTTTCTTATTTTTTTAGAGAATAGAGACAAGAAGCAAGAGAAAAGACTTTTCATTATAATCTTGCTTCTTGGCTCTTTATTCTATTTTTCTATCTATTAATCGACGAATTTGTTTTTGACTCTTCCGCTTTAATAGCACTTAATTCTTGTTTCGCTTCTTCTACAACATCTGGGTAATCGGTAAAATTGTTGATTACGTTATCCAAAATATAAGTTGCCTGATAACTGTCTTTTAATCCGTAAAAGTTTTTCGCCATTAACACTAAGCCTTTTGCTCCGTAATATTTATAAGCCGAATAGCTTTTTGCTAATTTCTGAACAGCGGTATTTGAAGCGTCATATTTACCTTCTTTGGTTTTAAAATACGCATCATAATACAGAGCTTCTGCCGCTAATTCTCCTTTTGAAGTCGTCAATAATTTCGCGTACGCTGTTTTCGCTTTATCTTCATTTCCTGTTTGAATTGCTGCACGAGCTACAATAATTTGAGCATCGGCTTTTACACCAGCATCTGATTTTGCATTTTCTAAAACTTTCTCAGCTGCAGTAACCGAATTGTCATAATCCTTTTTGTCATAATAGCATTTCATTAGGTTTGCTTGAGCGAAAGTTTTGTTTTGCGGATAATCTGCTTCGCTTTCTAAACGTTTTAAAACCGGAATTGCTTTATCGCAATCTTTTGCTTTTAAATAAATCTGAGCCAATCTGTTCAAGGCTTGCTCTGTAAATTCATTTCTAGGCTGATCTACTACATACTGATAATTTGCTATTGATTTTGTTTCAGAACCTTCTGCATAAGTAAGCTGTGCCAAATAGAAATTAGCTTCAAGCGCATGCAATCCGTTAGGGAATTTAGACACATAACCAGCAAAACCAGTAATCGCTTGCTTAGAATTGTTTTGACTGTATTGTTTGAAAGCTGCATCATAAGTATCATTATCCAATTCTGCATCAGTAACGGCAACGAAATCTAATGTGCGAACCCAAGTTGCATATTCGTCTACTTTTCCTGAGTCAACATAAATCAATCTTGCTGTTGCAACTGCTTCTAAAGCTTCTGGCGTTTTTGGGAATTCAGCAGCTACTTTTTTAAATTTTGTCAAAGCCAGTTGATCGCGATCTGAATTGTAATAAATTAAACCTTGTTTTAAAATTGCTTTTGAAGTGAATGATCCATCTTTAAATTCAGAAATCAATTGATCATACGTTTTTATTGCCTGATCGTTTTTCTTTTCTGCAACATAAGTATTTCCTAACTCAAACAAAGCATCATCACGGTAAGATGACTTTTTGTACATCTGAAGGAAATTATTCAGCTCATCTATTTTCTTAGTATTATTTGACATAAATCCGTAAGAAAGTGCTTTTTGAAATTGCGCATAATCTGCATCTACACCTTTTGCCGCAATTGCTTTTGCATAAGCCTCGTTTGCAGCACTGTATTTTGAAGTCACAAAACGGCAATCTCCTAAACGCAAATAAGAATCGTTTAAACGAACTTTATCTGAAGGCGAATTATCGATCTGAGCTTGAAAAGAATTTGCCGCTTGATCGTATTCTTTCAGTTTAAAATAAGTGTAACCAATATTGTAATTGATGTTTTTATATTCATCTGTAGATTTTGCTGCAGCCATTCCAGCAAATTGCTTGTACGTTAACAAAGCATTCTGCATGTCATCGTTTAGATATTCTGTTTCTGCTTTCCAGAAAGTAGCACGAGCTGTAAACTCAGGAGTTTTTTGTTCGCTGATAGCACTTTTGAACATTTTACCCGCTTCTTGGTAATTATTTTCATTATACAATTCTAATCCGCGATAGAAAAGCACTTTTTGATATGCCGCTTTGTTTTCAGCAGTTCTATTTTTTTCTAACAAAGCCAAAGCTTCTTTATAGTTTTTAGAAGAAATATAAGAATCAACCAAAAGTTTTTCTACCTCTGCACGGCTTGAATTGTTCGGATATTTTTTCAAGAAATCTAACAAAATACCTGGAACGGCCTGATAAGCATTTCCGATGTCATAACTTAGTTTAGCGTAATTTAAAGCAGCATCTTCTTGAATTTGTGCATTAAAATCCATTTCAGAAGCGTTTTTAAAAGCATTTAAAGCTTCTTGCTTTTTACCCGTATTTAAATAACTTAAACCTAAATGGTAATAAGCATTCTGAGCAACAAAATCTTTTCCTTCAATAATTTTATTAAACTGAGAAATTGCTTTTTCGTAGTCTTTCTGCTCATAATAGGCGTAACCCAACTGATAAAAATCGGTATTGTTCCATTTCCCTTTTTTACCTGCATATTGCTCCAAATACGGAATTGCTTTTCCGTATTGCTTTAAGTTGAAATAGCTTTCTCCAATAATTTTATTCAGTTCCGATTTTTCAATATCGTTCGATTTATTCATGGCTACCAATCCTAAATCAATCGCTTTTTGAAAATTTCCCAGCTTGAAATTCATATCAGCTTGATAATACGAAAGCTTTTCCTTGTATTTTTCTTCACCCGAAACCTCATCAAAATATTTGGTAGCTTCTTTATAATCGTCACCTTCATAAGCCATAAAACCTAAGTAATATTTGGCTTGAGAACCATATTCTTTAGAGTTTACAACTTTATTAAAATAATTGGTGGCTTCTTTTTTCTTTTTAGCATTAAAATAGCTGTAGCCTTTCATGAAGTTAAACTTATCCGATTCGGTTTTACTCATGTAACTTTCGTCTACTTTATCAAACCATTGCAATGCTTTTGGATAATTTCCCTGTTCGAAAAAAAACTGTGCAGCTTCTATATAAGCCTGATTTTGTTTAGTACTTGTTGGATAGTCATTAACAAAATTTTCTACCAAAGCATCAGCATTTGCTTTATTGGTTCTTATCGCGCAATTGGCAATATAAAAAGCACAATCTGACTGAACCTCTTCGTTAGTTGCATTGTATTTTACTTTTTCAAAAATCAATTGAGCCGAAGCATATTGTTTATCATTATATAAAGCCAGTGCTTTGTCAAAATCCTTTAATTCGTAAGTATAAATAGCCGATTTCTGTGCTGAAACTATTGTTGAAGTAAGGAGAATTTGGAATATAAAGAACCTGGATAGTTTACGCATTTTGATTAATATTTAGGTATTCAAATGTATCATTTTATACGCTTTATAACGAAACGTTTTTAGGTTTTATTATAAACAAATTAATAATCGTTTATGATTTTAAGGTTTAATAAACTTCAATTTATTGGTTCTCAAACTTTCTAAAACATTTCATTTTTTAAACTTTTTCCTAAGAAATGATTCAAATTTATTTTGAATACAAACGTTATCTTATTACTTTTACCATTCAAACCAATTTTATTATGTCACAAACCGTACTGTCTCTTAAAGAAGTCACTATATATCAAGAAGGAAGAAAAATTATATCTCACATTAATTTAGATGTTAACCATGGTGAGTTTATCTACATTATCGGGAAAACCGGTTCTGGAAAAAGTAGTTTTCTAAAAACTTTATACGCTGATTTACCGCTAATTGAAGGTGAAGGACATATTGTTGAATTTGATTTGGCTACTTTAAAAGAAAAAGATATTCCGTATTTGAGACGTAAAATCGGAATTGTATTTCAGGATTTCAAACTGCTTCCTGATCGTTCTATAAAAGACAATATGCTTTTTGTTCTTAAAGCAACTGGCTGGACAGAAAAAGAAGCAATGCAGCACAAAATTGATGAAGTTTTGGATAAAGTAGGCATGAAAGACTTTATGAACAAAATGCCTCATCAGCTTTCTGGAGGAGAACAGCAACGTGTTGCAATTGCAAGAGCATTGCTTAACGATCCAGAATTTATTTTGGCCGATGAACCTACAGGAAACCTTGATCCACAAACGAGTTCTGAAGTATTAGAAGTACTAAAAGCAATCAACGCCGCGGGTAAAACTGTTATCATGGCAACTCACGATTATGCTTTATTAATGAAATTCCCATCGAAAACATTAAAATGTGAAGATGAAAGAATCTTCGAAGTGGTTCAAAGAAGCGTGTAATGCTTTCCATTTTAATTCCGGTTTATAATTATGATGTTTTACCGCTTGCAAGCGAATTAGTAAAGCAATGTAATTCTTGCGGAATTATTTTTGAAATCATTTGTCTAGATGATGCTTCTCAAAGTTTTATACTTGAAAATCAAAGAATCAATCAATTTGAGAACGCTTCATATTCTATTTTAGAAAAAAATATGGGACGAAGCGCCATTAGAAATTTACTGGCAAAAAAAGCAGTTTATGAAAATTTGCTTTTTTTGGATGCCGATACTATTCCTGTAAATGATAATTTTATTGCGAAGTATATTTCACAGATTACAAATGATGAAAAAGTAATTTACGGTGGCATTTTATACCAAAGCACTGAGCCGTCAAAAAATAATCTTTTTAGATGGATTTATGGAAAAAAAAGAGAAGCTTTAGAGGTTTCTGAACGTATAAAAAATACACATCTTTCTTTTTTGACTTTAAACTTCCTGATTAAAAAAAGTGTTTTTACGAAAGTTAGATTTAATGAAGAAATTCCAAATTTAAGACATGAGGACACTTTATTTTCATTTGATTTAAAACAAAACCAAATTGACATTGTTCATATTGAAAATCCCGTTTTTCATTTAGGATTAGAAGACAGCAAAACATTTTTAAGAAAATCTGAAGAAGCTGTTTTGGGCTTAAAAAACTTAGTCGATTCCAATTTAATTCCGTCAGAATATACCAAGTTATCCAGCTATTTTAAAAGTATAAAAAAATATCATTTAGAAGGAATTATTGTTTTCGTATTTAAAGTTTTTAAACCCGCAATGACAAAACAATTTCTTAGCAGAAAACCATCACTTTTCCTTTTTGATATTTATCGATTAGGTTACTATTGTTCTCTAAAAACAAAATAAATGGCTTTTTTTTCTATCATAATTCCACTTTACAACAAAGAGAGTTTTATCAAGAACACAATTCAGAGTGTTTTAGATCAAATTTTTCAAGACTTTGAAATTATTGTAATTAATGATGGATCAACAGATAGAAGTGCTGAAAAATTACAGGAATTTAATGACTCCAGAATTCAGTATTTTAGTAAAAAAAATGAAGGTGTTTCATCGGCCAGAAATTACGGAATCGAGAAAGCTAACGCTGATTTTATTGTTTTTCTTGATGCAGACGACTACTGGTTTCCATTTTTTTTAGAAACCATGTTTGCTAACATTTCAAAACTGCCAAATCAAAAAGTATTTTCTGCTGCTGTTGAATTTGAAACTTCAAAAAAAATAATTCCAGCCCAGTATTCGATTTTAAAAACAAATGAAGAATTTCAAATTGTAAATTACTTTAAAGCCAGCATAAAAGAATCTGTTCTCTGGACATCTAGTTCTGTTTTTCATAAATCTATTTTCCAAGAAATTGGAAACTTTGACACCAAAATTAAAAGTGGCGAAGACACCGATTTATGGATTCGAATTGGACTTGTTTATTCCATTGTTTTTTCATGGAAAGTCTTAGCCCGTTATGTTTACGATGCTAAAAGTCTTTCTAAAAAAAGTGAAATGGAAAATAAAATGGATTTTTCAAAGTTTGAAATAGCAGAAAAAACAAATTCAGACTTAAAATACTTTTTAGATTTAAATCGGTTTTCGCTTGCCATTAAAAGCAAATTAGCTGGGGAAGCTGCTCACTTTAATAAATATTACTCTCCTATTGATTTAAAAAAAATTGGCTGGAAGAAAAGAACTTTGTTGCTTTTACCTTCATTCGCTTTACGTTTTTTAATTTCTTTTAAAACCTTTTTAGCAAATTTAGGAATCGGTTCATCTGTCTTTAAATAATCGGAACTTTTTGTATTCTCGAATATAATCTTCTTCGCTAAATTCACCAGAAGACAAAACCAAACAAACACTTCCCGAAGAGAAATTTTTAAGTTCACGCCAAATTCCCGAAACAATAAGCAAACCTACATTTGGCTTATTTAGCGTAATTGTTTTGATGTTTTTTCCATCTTTCAAAACTACATCAAAACTGCCGCTTAAAGCTATTAAAAGTTCTTGCTGTTCTATATGAGCGTGCCCGCCCCTTTTGCTTCCGCTTGGAACATCGTACAAATAATACACTCTTTTGGAAACAAACGGAATCGTATCGCCTTCCACAACCGAAAGATTTCCTCTTCGATCTTGAATTTTAGGAATTTCGATCAATTGAACATCTGAAATATTGGTCATTATTGAGAATTTAGAAGGTTTTTCCATTCATCAGAAATTTGTTTTAAAGACAAATGTTTTACGCTTTCAGCAGCATTTTGTTTGCAAAAATGATACAATTCAGCGTCATCTGCAAATCGGTTCATGGCTTCGGCCAAAGCTTTGGCATTATGATTTTCGACCAATAAACCATTAAACTCATTTTGAATTATTTCTCGCGGTCCAGAATTACAATCGACAGCAACAACCGGCATTCCCAATGCCAAAGATTCTATAATCGACAACGGAAATCCTTCATAATGGCTTGTCAAAATCGTAAATTTTGCTTCTCGAACATCAGCAAAAGGATTTTTTTTGAAAGGAAGAATTTCAACATAACTTCCTAAATTCAAAACCTTAATTTTCTTCTGAATAAAATCTAAATCATCTCCTGTTCCCATCAAATGCAAATGATATCCTTTTTCATAGATTTTTGATTGAGAAAAAGCTTCCAGCATTAGCGTGAAATTCTTCACTTTTTCTTCAAATCTTCCAAAAAACAAAATCACATTTTTATTTTCAGAAACTTCTTTTTTCAATTCTTCTTCGGCAATAAAAAAAGGATTGTAAATCGTAACCGTATTTTTAAATTCATAGAGCTTGCTTACTTTTTCTTCAATCGCTTTTGAAACACAAATCAAAGCTATTGCATTCTTATACAATATTCTCGACCAAAACTTTGAAGAAGGAAAATAGTCCTTAAAATTATAACTGTGAACGATATAATAGATTTTTGAATTTCGATAAATGAATTTTGCGATTAAATCCCTCAGCAAAATATTTCTCGTTCTACTGTCAATAACGATTTCTATATCATTCTCAACCAAATAGTTTCTCAATAATCTTCCCTTCTTTAGTTTTTTAAGAATAGAAATCGAACCTTTACATTCGTTTCCTAAATTGAATAAAGTTCCAGTATATTCATAATCTACCTCATCATTGATAACAATAGAATGAACCTCAAAACCAGATTTTTCTAACATGAAAGTAAGTAAAGCAGCAAAACGTTCTGCACCTCCTTTTCCTAAGGAAATCGAAACAATAGCAACTTTCTTTTTATTCATGTTTTTAACCGAAAAAGTAAATATATTTGTCAAATATACATATAAATGAAAGTTTTACTTGTAGGCGAATACAGCCATTTGCACAATTCTTTAAAAGATGGCTTACAGGCTTTAGGGCATGAAGTTTTTATTATTGGTCACAAAGACGGTTTTAAAAATTTTCCTGTTGATTTTCCTATTCAGAAAAAATGGGATTCTGGTTTTCTGAAAAAAATCAAAATTGCACTTTATAAAATCTCTGGATTTGACATTAGTTCGTATCTAACATTTAGACAATTTTTAAAATTCGAAAACCAATGCTTTGGTTTTGATGTTGTACAATTGATTAATGAAAACAGCTTTTACTGTACTTATCATTATGAGAAAAAAATCATTTCACGTCTCTTAAAAAACAACCAAAAACTTTTTCTATTAAGTACCGGTTATGATTATCTGAATGTAAAATATTGCTTCGAAAATCCTAATTTTAAATCTGTAATTCCTTTATATCTGAATCATAAAATTGATAAAAAGTCTTTTGGAAATATTTTAAAATTTCGCGAAAAAGCTTTTTTAAAATTGCATCAGTTTATTTACAAAAACATAAACGGAATTATTGCTACCGATTTAGATTATCATATTCCACTACAAGGAAATGAAAAATATTTAGGAATGATTCCGAACCCAATTAATATTGAAAAACTGCATTTTGAGCCACTTAATGTCGCTGAAAAAATTGTTATTTTTCATGGAATCAATAACGAAAATTATTTAAAAAAAGGAAACGATTATTTTGAAAAAGCTTTAGAAATAATTGAGAAAAAATATGCTTCGAAAGTTAAAATTATAACAGTCAGAAGTGTTCCTTATGCTGAATATATCAATCTTTACAACAGCTCTCATATTTTATTGGATCAAATCTATGCTTACGATCAAGGTTATAATGCACTCGAAGCAATGGCAAAAGGAAAAGTAGTTTTTACAGGCGCCGAAAAAGAGTTTACAGCAAGATATAATCTTTCTGAAAAAGTCTGCGTAAATGCCATTCCAGATGTTGATTATCTGGTTTCCGAATTATCTTTTTTAATTGAAAATCCAAGTGAAATTACTGCAATAGGAAAACGTGCCAGAACATTTATCGAGAAAGAACATTACTACATAAAAATTGCGCAAAAATATCATGATGTCTGGAATTTGCAATAAATTAAACTTCAGGTCTATTCTTCTTAATTAAAATATTTTTCCTGAAAAATAAAATAACGATAAGCATCATAATATATTCAAAAGGGAAACTAAACCTTGCATTATCACCATACGTAACTAAAGCTTGAAGCACCGAAGCTAAAAAGACAATTGTAGTAATAACAAGCTCTTTTGTAATATTGTGATTCTTCAAAAACAAAATAAAATAGTAAGGAATTAAGAGAACAAATGAAGCTTTAAAAAACCAAATCATTATGGTCTGTAAATACCAGATTCCTAAAAACATTTTGTTTACTAAAGGCAATGAAAAGCTATCATAATCCCAATATATTTTAGGCTTCCAGAAATCAAACCATGATCTAAAAAGAACTTGTTTTATATATTCTAACGGATTCATTTTTATGGTTTCTTTAGCATAATCACCAAGTTCTGCTGAGAGCTTGGCAAAATTGCCCTTTGTTTTTGGCAATAACTCGTTTTCTGCATCCCAAATTGTCATTGCAATATCTGCTTTAAGGTGTGACTCTAATTTGCTATTCCCATCAATCAATTTATCTCTATGCGTTGCATAAACAGTTCCAATCCAAAGATAATCTTGCGATGTTTTTTCAGCAAAATAAACACAGTTCTGCGATAGATTAAGACCGAAAAATGTGGTCGAAACGAAATATCCCGTATTTATTTTATTAACATAAGACCATCCAAAATAGGAGACTAAAGGAAAGAACAGAATAATGAGCTTAGAATTTATAATTCTTGAAATTTTAAAGTTTTTTATTAGGCTAAATCCATAAATAATAAATGGAATAAAGGCATAAAATGGCTTAATTAAAACGAGGAAACCAAGAACTAATCCGAGAGTAAAATCCTTTTTTAAACTTTTACTTTCTAAATAATCAGATGCTAAATAGTAAAATAATACCGAAACTAAGAAAAGTGTCAAAGATTCTACCAATATTATTCTTTCGTAAAAATGAATTTGAAGAAAACTTTGTAAAAAAAGCGTAATGTATAATGCTGATTTTGAATCGAAGTTTAGCTTTAAAATAGTTTTAAACCAATATATTGAAGTTACAATTCCTAAAATAACCTGATACACCACGGTCAAGGTTGTAGACCCTAAAGCCAATGCAATAAATAATGGATATCCCGGAGTTCTTTCTCCGTTATAAGAATTAAGATCAAAGTTTAAAATCTTTTCAGCTAAAAATAAATATCCCTCAGAATCAGGAAAAAGAGTTACATGAAAATAAAAGATCGATATTAAAGCACGGAGAAATAATCCCGTGAAGACTAAAACTCTGATTTCTTTGGTAAAAATTTGATTCAAAAAGTGTACTATTTTATAAAACTAAAATAGTACAAATAATCGAAATATATTCCTATTTTTAAGCTAAACCAAAATCTTTCTAAAATAAATAATCAGAACTATTAAATAGAGAAAGTTGTCGATAGACTGAGCCATTATCACTCCTTCTATTCCATAATATTCTACAAAAAACAAACTTAAAAAATACAAAGCTCCAAGCGAAAACAATTCTGAAATTATAAAAGCTTTAATTAACTTTTTAGCAAAAAACTGATATCCCAGAATTAACGAAGCTACTTTAAACACATCTCCTATTAACTGCCAAAAGAAAAGCGTCGTAACAGGAAGAAACTCTTTTGTAAAAAGCAATTGAATTATAAAATAACGGCTAAAATAAATTGCAATTAAGCCAAGACAAAAAACAGGTAATATTGTTTTATAAAATTGCCAAAAAATAGATTTTGTTTCTGCATTATCCTTGGCTTTTGATAGTTTTGGTAAAAAATAAACCGTCAGGATTGTGCTTATAAAGAGTAAATAATAAGACGAAATTCTTGTCATGCTTTCCCAAAAACCTGCTTGCTCTAATCCTAACTTTTCAATTAGGTTGTTTCGAATTGCCAATAAAACTATTGGCCCTAAAAAGGACGATACTAACGCCATTAAAGAATAAGCCGAAAGATTTTTCAGAACTTTAAAGTCAAAAGCATCTAATTTTATGAATTGAAAAAACTGAATCTCTTTTTGAACAAAATAAAGAGTAACAAAAAATAATAATGCGGGTGCAACTACAATTGCCATTAAAGCTCCTGTGGTTTTGAATTGAAGTATCAGAAAAACAGAAACCAATAGACCCATAATATTTCCGGCAATATTAATTGCAATTACTTTTTTAAATCTACTCAAGCCATTGATTATAGCAATAAAAAAAATGGATAGCCCATAAGTTGGTAAGACCAATGATAATACTTTAAAAACAATTAAGTATTCTGTATTATTTCCAAAGATTTTTTCATTCCAATATGGCGCTGAAAAAAACAAAACACAGCTTAAGAAAAGTCCAATTCCCATCAAAGTAATAAAAACCGTAGAAACTATTTTTTGAAGTTCGCTTTTGCTTTTTTCATTTTCAGCGGTATATTTTACGATTCCATTTTGAAAACCTAAAGTGGAGATATTTTCTAATGAAGTTAAAAAATTACGAAGATTTCCAACAAGAGCCATTCCGCTTGGACCAACAAAAACTGCCAATATTTTTGACGTTACCAAACCTATTCCGATTTTTATAACAATGCTAAAACTGTTTAAAGAAGTAATCTTAAACAAAGTCGTTTGAACTATTTTTCTATAAAAATTCAAATCAATATTGGTTTAAAACTTCGATCATATAATCCACTTGAGATTCTGTCAAAACCGGACTTATTGGCAAGCTTAAAACCTCTTTATGAATCTTTTCCGTTATTGGAAACGACAAATTATTCCATTGCGAAAAAGCTTTTTGCTTATTTGGAGGAATCGGATAATGAATTACCGTTTGAATATTATTTTGAGCTAAATATTCTTGTAGATGTTCTCTATTTTCTGTTCGAATTACAAACAGATGAAAAACATGGTTATTGGAGAAATCCCAAAATGGCAATACAATTTTACTGTTTTTAATTTCAGACAAATAGCGTTTTGCAATTGCTCTACGTTTTTCATTGTCAGAATCTAAATTCGGTAATTTTAGATTCAAAAATCCAGCTTGCAATTCGTCTAGTCTTGAATTTACACCGATAAATTCATTGTGATATTTTTTCTCTGAACCGTAATTACGAAGCGAAAAAAGGACTTTTGCTAATGCTTCGTCATTTGTCGTGATCGCTCCGCCATCACCTAAACAACCCAAATTTTTTCCTGGATAAAAACTATAAGCGATTGCTGATTTTAGATTGTAGATTTTAGATTTTAGATTTTTTTCTGCACCGTGAGATTGTGCAGCATCTTCAATTATTAAAAGATTGTTTTTATTTGCAATTTCACTGATTTTTTCCATTTCAGCCAATTGCCCATATAAATGGACAGCTAAAATGGCTTTTGTTTTTGAAGTAATTTTTTCGGGAATTAAATCTGGATTTATATTATAAGTTTCCAACTTCGGTTCAATTAAAACTGGAACTAAATCGGCTTGCAAAATAGCAAGGATACTTGCAATATAAGTGTTGGCAGGAATAATAACCTCATCGCCTTTTTTAAGTTTTCCGAGTTCGATATAACCTTTAAAGATGAGAACTAAAGCATCAAAACCATTTCCAACTCCAATACAATATTTAGATTGACAATGTTGGGCAAAAGCTTTTTCAAAGGCCTCCACTTCTTTTCCCAAAATATACCAGCCGTTTTCTAAAACCGATTTCAATTTTTCTTGAAAAGCGGTTTCATAGGGTTGATTTATTTTTTTCAGATCTAAAAATGGTATCACTTTATTTCTATTTTATAAAAATCCTGATTGTAAACAGTACAACCTAGTTCTTCTTTTTGATTCAAAAGCCCTAAATTATAATCTTCTGAATCAGAATCCACAATTCCCATGTCGAAAAAATACTTTCCTTTTCTTTTATATTTATGAATTAGATTAATGAATAAAAAATCTAGTGCCCTAAATTCTTCTCCTATTTTTGAAGTTGCGCCATATTGTGATTTCACCACATTTTTGGTTTCAAAAATGGTTATTCCTGCTATGATTTCGTCATTTCTGTAAGCCGAATATTGTCTAATATTTTTTCGAAATTTAGATCTTAAGAATGCTATTTCTTCTTTGGAATGTACAGGCTTTGCTCCAAATTTCTCTGTTAATCTTGGCTCTAGAATTTTCTCCCAAAATGGATCAAAGTTTTCTTCTTCAAAAATATCCAAATCAAGGTTTTCAATTCTTCTAAAATGCTTCATTTTGCTTTTAGAAATCTTCAAAGGAACTGTCAGATTAACTACCAGATTCATTTCTTTTCTTTCTAAAACTGCTCCCCTTTTCAAAAGAAAAAAGTCTATTGCCGCGTTTCCTTCTGAAAAATAAAAATCTGGAATTGGCTTATAATAAAAGTTTTCAACTTCATTTTCTTTCAGAAAAAACAAAATTTCATCTAAAATGAATTCCACTTTAGAAGCTTTCAATTTCGGCAAATAAACCAATCCTCCATAAGTAAGCCCTTGATGCGAATAAACAGCATTGCCTTTTTTATTGGCGGGAAGAATAGCACGTAATTTTTCTTCTTCGAAAACTAAAAGCGAAAAATCTTCAAAACGATCTATGTGGTATTCCATAAAATCGCGATGAAATAAAAACGTGGCATTTTTGGACTGATCGACAAAATCGTTCCAGATTAAATAATCATCTTGAGAATACTTTCTTATGGTATATTTCATGCCTATTTATGATCAAATGCTTTTAAGTGCCATTTGTATTTAACTGCCATTAATCTAATCACAATAATCACAAGAGAGGTAACTAGATATAAGATATCGTCATTTAAGTTTAGTTTGCGCAAGCCAAAAAATACCATTCCGCCAAAAATACAGATTGTGGCATAGATTTCTTCGCGAAAAACGTTTGGAATTTCGTTGCACAAAATATCCCGAATTACACCTCCAAAACAAGCTGTCATCGTTCCCAATGCAATACAAATTGCGGGATGAAGACCAGTTAAAATCCCTCTTTCTAAACCAATTAAAGTAAAAACTCCGAGTCCAATTGTATCAAAAAGAAACAATGAGGTTCGAAGTTTATCGAAGCTTTTTCTAAAAAGGATTGCTAAAAAAAATCCTAAAATGATCACATACACATATTGCATATCACGCATCCAGCCCACAGGAGTTCTTCCGATTAAGACATCGCGAAGTGTTCCGCCTCCAACGGCAGTTACAAATGCAATGATAAAAACCCCAAACGGATCTAGTTTTTTGTGCATTGCGGTCAAGGCGCCTGACATTGCAAACGCCATTGTCCCAATAATATCAAGTAAGTGAAACATTTTTTTGAGTTACAAAGATGCAAGGGTCAAAGTTACAAAGTTGTACCGAATAATCTTAGCAAATCTGACTCGTAAAAGGACTTATCATTTCTTTACGTAAATCGGACTTCTTTTTAATAAATAAGAAATAGAATCCATCCAGCCGTCTTTTACTGCCAACAAAGGTTTACGAGTTTGAGAATAGATTTTATCTGTATTTCTATACATGTCAAAATAAACCGTATAGTAATAATACTTCTGATCGTTTGCTGTCGTTGTAGAAATATCGTTTGTGGTTACTTTTTTGTTATTGTTGCTCACTTTTGCATTTCCGCTATTATATGTGGTAGCTGTAGTACCCGTTCCTATTGTGTATGAAACTTTTGCCGCAACAATATTATCAACTCCCAATATTTTTTCAAGATCTTCTATTGGAGTTTCGTCAATGTTATTATGGTCAATTCCGGCTTTGTGCAATAAACTGTTTGTGGTTCTTAAATCCTGTACTGTTAAAGGAAAAATGTTCGAAGATTTGTCTAACAGTTTGTTATACAAATCGTTTTGGGCAAATTTTGCCATATCTTCAGAGCCTTGCTGATTATCTGCATTTACATACGGAATTGGCAATACCGCAATTGTATTGTGTTTTATGTCGGCACTTGATACGTTTTGAGATAAACTTTGAGTGGTCGTGCTTGCGTTTGCTGAAACATCAAAAGTTTGAGATCTTCCGCTTGCAAAATCGATTTTAGCAATCTGCGAAACGTCTAGAGAAATCTGAACTGTCTCCCCTGGAAGTGAATATTCTACTGTTTTATCAGATATTTTTAAAACGGTACATTCTATAATCTGATAATCTCTTTTTATAATTTTATCTAATTTTTTTCCGCTTTGAGCAAAACTAACGCAAGCAGATAATAGTACTAGTAATACGAGAAAAGGCTTTGTAATTTTCATTTGTTTGGAAATTTATGAATTAATTATCTATATATAAATTTACGAAGAAATTTTAAAAATTTATCAGTTAAAATCAAAAAAAATCAACAATTCTTCAAAGAAAAAAAATTACATATTTTGTGTATAGAAATTATAATCTTTTAAAATTACTCTAATAAAATCGCCGTTATTTCCAGATTGATTTTTAATTCCTGTTACGCTTTCTATTTTGGTTACCAATTTATAAATAACTTCATGATCATTTTTAGCAGCCGCTTTTTGATAGGTTTCTTTAATAATACGCATATCATTATCAGAAAGTTTTATCACCAAAGGATAAGTCGGCACATAGGATTCGCCAATATCTTCGAGAATAGTATGGCTAATGTTGATTTTATTCTTCAAAGTAATTACTGCAGTACCTGCCGCCATATCTCCCAATCGCTGTGATTTCTGACTTGTAATAACCGTGATAAGTCCCGGAAGTCCGAAAAAAGTAAAAAAGTCAATTACTCTAAAAAACCATCTAATTAAATAATCTCCAAAACCTGCCTGATAACCGTCAATTTTAACCACTTTAATTTTTAGCAATTTTTTGCCAAGCGACTGTCCTTCAAAAACACTTTCTAAAACCAGCGAATAAACTATAACGGGAGAATACAATAATAAAAAAATCGCACCGCGCGACCAGCCATCCAGACCAACCATCAGTCTATCGAGTTGCAACCAGTCAAAAAGCACCATCGAAAGTGCTATTATATAACAGATTACTATAAACAAATCGATAAAAAAAGCACCTAGTCTTTCACCAACCGAAGCGGCAATAAAATTTATTTTGACATTTTGTGTCGTATTAATAGATAATTCTGACATATTTCATATTTTAGCCTACAATGAGAGAAATCGCCTTTATAAAACAAAACAGAGAAAAATGGCTCGAGTTTGAGCTGGCAATTTTTGGTAAAGCTAAAAAAAATCCTGATGAATTAGCTAATTTATACATTCAAATGATGAATGATTTGTCGTATGCGCAAACGTATTATCCTAAAAGTAAAACGGTTGTGTATCTCAATCATCTTGCCTCTCAGATTTATCAAAAAATTTACAAAACTAAACGCACCGATCAGAATAGGCTTGTAGATTTCTTTAAAATCGAAGTTCCGCTATTGGTTTACGAGTACAGAAGATATTTGGTTTATGCTTTTGCTTTGTTTTTTGTGACTGTTTCTATTGGAGTTCTTTCTGCTCGTTATGACCGAGATTTTGTACGTCTCATTTTAGGCGACGAATATGTAAATATGACTTTAGAAAACATCAAAAAAGGCAATCCGATGGCCGTGTATGGTTCGGGCAGCAATTGGGGAAGTTTTATTGGCATTACGGTCAATAATCTTTTTGTTGGCGCCAGATGTTATTTTTACGGAATCTTTGCAGGAATCGGAACTTTCAATGTTTTTCTTCAAAACTGTATTATGCTTGGTTCTTTTCAATATTTTTTCTACGAACAAGGCGTTTTCTGGAAAAGTGTTCGAGGCATCTGGATTCACGGTTCTATGGAGATTTTTGCCATAGTAATCGAGACTACAGCTGGATTTATTTTAGGCGCTTCCATCCTATTTCCTAAAACTTTTTCTAGATTAAATTCTTTTAAAATCGGTTTCAAAAACAGCTTTAAAATATTCTTAAGCACTTTTCCTTTTACCATAAGCGCAGGATTTTTAGAAGGTTTTATTACACGATATTCTATCGATATGCCCAATTGGCTAAGCAGTTTTATTATTTTATTGACATTGGCAATAATTTCGTTTTACTACTTGATATACCCTTTTATTGTACACAAAAAAATAACTTCAAAACTAATTCATTTATAATGTTCGAGCTTTACAGAAAAAGACAATTAGGTGATAATCTAGGTGATACTTTTACTTTTTTCAAAAATTACGGAAAGAACTTTTTCAAGATATTTTTTATTTCAAATGGAGCATTTTTACTTCTTTTCGCAATAGTAATTTATACTCTTCTTAAAGTTAATTTTGAGCATATTCAAGATTCTGGTCTTGAAAATAATCAATTAAAAAACGATCTTCTTGAATACTTCAATCATAATGAAGGATTAGTAGTTGCATTGATGTTTATCTGCATTCTTTTATTCTTTATCATATCATTGTTTAATTATGCCTATCCCGTTTTATATTTAAAAATGGTCGCTGCTGGCAAAGAAGATTTTGAATTGAATGATGTCTCGGCAAGTTTTTTTAAAGTTCTTTTTAAATTAATAAAATTCAGCATTGGGTATTTGTTTTTAGTTTTTCCGGTTTTAATAATTGCCTTAATCATCTTGTTTTTTCTGTGCTTCATTATTATCGGAATTCCACTGCTAATGATTGCATTACCTGCATTATTTACCTTTTTAAACCTGCATTTTTACAGTTATCTGACCGAAGAAAAACGTTTTTTTGAATCTCTAAAACACGCCTACGATTTAATAAAATTAGATTTTTGGAATACAATAGGAACAACTTTTATTATTATGATGATAATGCAGTTTGTTCAGTTTGCCATAACAATGTGTTTATACTTTGTGGGTATGTTTATCGCTTTAGCCTATTTAATTGGAAATTCTGCTTCAAATCATACAAATTCTATAGAACCCTCGCCATTGTTGATAGGCTTTATAACAATTGTTGTCATTGTGCTAATTGTTCTTGGCAACATTTTCAACAACATCATTATAGTTAATCAGGGGATGATTTATTATAGTTTAGAATCAGGAGACAAACAAGAATCTAAATCAATTGATTTAATTGGAGATACTACAAATGAATAGGTTTGTTATTATTTTATATTTTCTTTTCTGTCTGAGCCCATTATATGCTCAAGATACTCTGGTTAAAGAAGATCCTCCAAAAATTGTTGGAATTAAGTATACAGAAAAAGATATCAAGGTAGATTCTGGAACTGTGAAAACCAAACATTTTGAAAAGGATTTCAAGAAAAAATATACAGACAAGGACTTTGTTTACGAATACAAAGAACCTGAAAAAAGCTGGTGGGATCATGTTAAGCATTGGCTTGCTAGACAAATTGCCAATTTGTTCAATTTCGGAAGTGTAAAAACATCTCTAAACTTTGTTTCTATTTTGTTTAGAATAATTGCCATTCTGGTTGTTATACTTTTAATATATTTTATTGTAAAGGCATTAATCAAACGAGAAGGAATATGGATTTTTGGAAAGAATGCTGACAAAAGAGCTTTATTTTATTCTGATGCCGAAAAAAACATCCATCTTTTGGATTTTGAAAAACTTATTAAAGAAAGCATCGAAGCCGGCGAAAAAAGAATTGCGGTCAGATATTATTATTTATGGCTTTTAAAGGTAATGGCGCAGCATCATTATATTGAATGGGATATCGAAAAAACCAATTCCGATTATTTGTACGAACTGCATAATCCTGCTCATAAAGAAGAGTTTACTTATCTTTCTTATCTATACAATTATATTTGGTACGGCGAATTTGAAATTGACGATACAACATTCAGAAAGACAGAAAATAGATTTAAAAAAGCATTAAAAACCTTTGGCAATGGATAATAAAGTTAAAATATACATTGCTATTCTGGTCTTAATTTTCGGAATAACATTACTTGTAGACAAAGGACAGCCAAAACCTATTGACTGGACTCCAACGTATTCTGTTGAGGACAAAATTCCATTTGGATTGTACGTTTTCGATCAGGAAGCCGATGGTCTTTTTAAACAGAAAGTGGAACGAATTTCGACACAGACTCCTTATGAATATCTGGATTCTCAATACAATTCTAGCGAAAATGCAGAATCCTATAAAATCAAAGGCACTTTCATGAATATTTCTGAAGTAGATAATATTGACGAGGGATCAATGCGAGAAATCCTAAATTTTGTTTCTCATGGAAATAATGCTTTTTTGAGTATGAAAGTGTTTCCGAAAGTTTTACTAGACTCTTTGAAAATTGAGTTAAAAACCGATTTTATGCCTAATGACAGCATTTCGGTTTGGATGGCAAACAAAAAAGTAAGCGCAAAAAAATATACTTTTAATACTGGATTGAGTGATTATTTTTCTAAAATAGATACTTTAAACACAAAAGTTTTAGGATACCAAATTAGCAGTAAAAACAAAAGACAAGTCAATTTTATTGAAGTTCCTTATAAAAATGGCTATCTATATCTGCATACACAGCCTGTAGCTTTTACCAATTATAATCTGCTGAAAAAAAATTATTATCAATATGCCGAAAATGCATTGTCTTATATTCCGAAAGGAAATATTTTCTGGTACAACAAAACTTTTAACGATAAACGAATTTCAAGTTCTCCGATGCGTTATATCTTGAGCCAGCCTGCTTTAAAATCGGCTTGGTATTTAGGCTTACTTGGTATTCTGATTTTTATGATTTTCAATGCAAAACGTAAACAGCGAATTGTGCCTATCATAAAACCATTGGAGAATCTAACCGTTGATTTTACAAAAACTATTGGGAATTTATATTATCAAGAAGGCGATCATACCAATATTATTGATAAAAAAATTATTTACTTTTTAGAAAAAATTAGAACCGATTATCTGCTTGACACCAGCAAACTTGATGACGATTTTATAACCAAATTGCATTACAAAACAGGAAAAGATGAAAAAGACATACGCGATGTGGTTCAGTTAATTAATGACCACCGAAGTAGTTATCACGGAAGTCTAGAAGAAGATTTGATTAGAATAAATACAGCAATAGAAAAGATTTTACATTAATTTATTTAGCCACAGATTAAAAGGATTAGCACAGATTATTTTTTTATAAAATCATTTTAATCTTTCTAATCTGTGGCAAAAAAACACAGCAGTAGAAAAGATTTTATATTAATAAATATTAGACACTCCCGATAGCTATCGGGATAAAAGGATTAAAAATGATTTTTTTTATTAAAACTCTTTAATCTGTGTTAATCCTTTTAATCTGTGGCAAAAAAATAAAAAAACATACCAAATTATGGACGATATCAATACAACATCAAACGAAATCACAAATGAAAATGTGAATTTTGAAACGAGAATCAATTTAGGACCGCTTTTAGATCACGTAAACACGATCAAAAAAGAAATTGAAACTGTAATCGTAGGACAGCACAAAATGGTAGATCAGCTTTTGGTTTCTATTTTGTCAAACGGTCACGTGCTTTTAGAAGGTGTTCCTGGGGTTGCCAAAACAATAACAGCTAAATTATTGGCTAAAACTTTAAATATCGGTTTCAGCAGAATCCAGTTTACACCCGATTTAATGCCTTCTGATATTTTGGGAACTTCTATTTTTAATCTGAAAAACTCAGAATTTGAATTTAAAAAAGGGCCTATTTTCTCCAGTCTGATTTTAATCGATGAAATCAACCGTGCTCCAGCAAAAACGCAAGCCGCACTTTTCGAAGTAATGGAGGAACGCCAAATTACAATTGATGGTTCTGCTTATCAATTGGAAGCGCCATTTTTAGTAATTGCTACCCAAAACCCTGTTGAACAAGAAGGAACTTATCGTTTGCCAGAAGCGCAATTGGACCGTTTCCTTTTTAAAATTACAATTGATTATCCAAAATTGAATGAAGAGATTCTAATTATTCAGAGAGAACATTCTTTACAAGATCACGGAAAACTGGATGCGATAAAAACGATCCTTTCTGCTGAAGAAATTAAAGAATATCAAGGGTTGGTAAAACAAATCAGGGTTGAACAAAACTTATTGGAATACATTGCTAGAATTGTGGTAAACACACGCGAAAATGCCTTTTTATATCTAGGTGCTTCGCCTCGTGCTTCAATCGCTATTTTGAATGCTTCGAAAGGTTTTGCTGCAATCCGCGGACGTGATTTTGTTACGCCAGAAGATATAAAAGAAGCTGCAATTCCAGTGTTACAGCACCGTGTTATTGTAGCGCCAGAACGAGAAATGGAAGGCATTTCAAGTCCAGAAATCATTAAGCAGATTATTGAAACGGTAGAAATTCCAAGGTAATTAATAATGGTGAATTGTGAATTGTTAATGGCGGAAAACGTAAAGGACTTCGACTCCGCTCAGTCTGACAAAGAAGAGCAAAACTTGAAACCTGAAATTTGAATCAATAAAACTAAAAAAATTGAAAACGTCTAACCTTCTTATATCATTCTCTCTACTATTGTTGACTGTTTTTCAGCCATCAAATGCTGCTTTATTAAAAAACAAAAAAGATTCTTTTTATTTCAAAAATGACAAACAGGAAATAGAAACTTTAGTAAAAAAATTGTACGAATGGGTTGAAACTAAAAATAGTAATAATGACTTCAATCCTCTTGCAAACAAAAAAGGAGATAAATATATTGGGCTAGATTTAAACTCGCACAAAAAAAGATTGGAAGAATTGAAGAAAACCAATTTCTTTTCGCAACAGTTTTTAGACAATTACAATAAAATCGCTTTAAGAATAGATTCTAATCTTAAAACTAAAAAAACAGAATGGTTCGAAGGAGATTTACCTCCTTTTGGAAGTGATTCTAATCCGTGGTGTAATTGCCAAGACAATCCAGAAAATTTTTGGAAAACAATGACGATTAACCATTTGAAGATTGAAAACGACAAAGCTTCTTTTGATTGGACTTGGTCGTGGAAAGGCGATTTTAAATACAAAGTGAAAACCATCAAAGAAAACGGAACTTGGAAAATAGCTTCTTTAGAAGGCTTTGATTTTAATGAGTTCACCAAAATTTATTAGAAAAACATAAAACCGAGAAAACTTGAAATTCATAAAAAGTCTATATCTGAACAATTTCTTTTTCTATGTGCTCATAGGCATTATAGGATTGTTTGTCTGCGCTTTTATTTTTCCGAATATGTATCATGCAGTCTGGCTGCTCGTTTTAGGTTTAATAACTTTTTTAGGACTTGATATTTTGCTTTTGTACTTGGCAAGAACAGGACTTGAAGCTGAAAGGATTATGCCCGAAAAGCTGTCAAACGGAGATTTAAATCCGATAAAAATTAATTTAAAAAACCATTATACTTTTCCTGTTTCGGTTAAGATTATAGATGAGATTCCGTTTCAGTTTCAGGTTCGCAATTTCAAAATTGTAAAAACAATAAAAGCTGCGACACAAAAAGAGATTGGTTACGATCTTCGTCCAACTGAACGCGGAGAATATTATTTCGGATCTTTAAATATTTATGTTTCTTCGCCATTAAGACTGATTTCGAGAAGATTTACTTTTGATAAAGACCAAATGGTTCCGACATATCCGTCTTATATTCAGTTAAGAAAATACGATTTGATTGCTTTTTCGAATAATTTATTTCAATACGGAATCAAAAAAATACGCCGTACTGGACATACAATGGAGTTTGAACAGATTAAAGAATATGTTCAGGGCGACGATTTACGAACTTTAAACTGGAAAGCTACTGCCAAAAGAAATTCATTGATGGTCAACCAGTTTCAGGACGAGAAATCACAATCCGTTTATATGGCAATTGATAAAGGGCGCGTGATGCAAATGCCTTTTGACGGACTAAGTTTATTAGATTATGCCATTAATTCATCATTGGTTTTGTCAAACGTAATTCTGAAAAAACAAGATAAAGCGGGACTTTTTTCTTTTTCTAAAAAGGTTGAAAATAGAGTTTTTGCAGAAAGAAGAGGTTCGCAAATGCAGAAAATCCTTGAAGCACTATACAATGTAAAAACTGATTTCTTTGAAAGTGATTATAGCAGATTGTATGTAGATATTAAGAAAAACATCAATCAGAGAAGCTTAATAATTCTGTACACCAATTTTGAAACTATGGACGGTTTAAATCGTCAATTGCCTTATTTAAAAGGAATTGCCAAAAGCCATTTATTGGTCGTGGTTTTCTTTAGTAATACAGAATTAAACAGCATCATCAATAAAAAAACAACTACAATTCAGGAAGTTTACGACAAAGTAATTGCCGAAAAATTCATGTTTGAAAAACGCCTAATCGTAAACGAATTGAAGAAATACGGAATTCATTCTGTCTTGACACAACCAGAAAACCTTACGCTTGACGCCATCAATAAATATTTAGAGATTAAGTCGAGAGGAATTTTATAGCTTATTGCTTTTCAAGTTTATTCATTTCAATCAAAAAACTATTCTCAATCAAAAATCAAAATAATGAAATCAAAAACCACTCTTCTCCTATTTTTTATCTTTTTTGCGCAGTTAGCTACAAGCCAGCAAAATATTCCAACAATAAAAGCAATATCAAAAAAACTTGATATTAGAGATGGCAAAACATACAAAAAACAATCTTGGAATATTTCTCCTCAACTAAATCCGGACGTATACGAAACATCATCATTAGGAAAAAAAGTCACTTTTATTACTGATAAAGATTCTATCTCAGTAAAAATTAAAAAAAACACACAATTTGATTTCGTGATTTTACTTAATGATTCTGTAAAAGCCTATACACAAATCAAGTATAAAGCCACTACATCTCGCTTAGAAATACTAAAAAAAGCAGCTAAATATAATTATTCAGATAATAGATTTATTCCTGAATTTACTTATCAGTCAATGGAGAATCCAAATCTAATGAAAATCAGGAAAGATTTAAAATTGGATTCAATTGCTGGAACTGGAAGTGAAACTTCTCAAATTCTTAATTTACTTCATTGGGTACATAAAATAATTAGACATGATGGAAGTAGCTATAATCCAGCTCTAAAAAATGCAATTGATTTAATAAAAATATGCAAAACTGAAAATCGAGGTCTTAACTGCAGAATGATGGCAACAATTCTTAACGAATGCTATTTAGCTATAGGTATAAAATCTAGATACATTACCTGCATGCCAAAAGAAACTGACTTTGATGATTGTCACGTAATTAATATGGTCTACAGCAACGAATTTAAAAGATGGATTTGGATTGATCCTACTTTTGATGCTTATGTTATGAATGAAAAAGGAGAATTACTTGGAATTCAAGAAGTAAGAGAAAGATTAATTACAGATAAAACATTGATTTTAAATCCTGAAGCAAATTGGAATAACAAAGCCACACAGACTAAAGAATATTACTTAGAAACTTACATGGCTAAAAATCTATATAGACTAAAAACTCCTGTTTATAGCGAATATGATACTGAAACTGTTAGAGACGGAAAAGAAACTGCGTACGTCGAATTATTGCCATTAGACGGAATTGAGCAAACTCCACAAAAAACAGAGTCTACAAATACTAAAACAAATGTAAAAACTATCAATTACAAGACAAATAATCCAAATTTGTTTTGGGCTAAGCCAACGAAATAAATCTTTTACAAGCTTTTTTATCCATTATTAATTTATAGTTACATTCTGTTATCTAGGAAAAATCGCTTTATTAAATTACTTAGTTTTGAATCGTATTTCAAATTTATATACAATGAAAAAAGCAATTCTAATTCTGTTCGTTTTATTAGGCATTCAATCTCAAGCACAAAAAACAGAGAATATCATTATTATCACTACTGATGGTTTTAGATGGCAAGAAGTTTTTAAAGGAGTTGATCCTGCGATTGCCAATGATAAAAAATTCAATCAGGGAGACAGCACCTACATTTATAAAAAATATAGCGCTGCTGACGTAAAAGAAGCACGTAAAAAATTAATGCCTTTTTTCTGGTCTGAAATCGCCTCTAAAGGTCAAATCTACGGGAACCGAGATTTAGGAAACAAAGTCGATGTTGCCAATCCGTATTGGTTTAGCTATCCTGGCTATAGCGAAATCATGACTGGAAATGTAGATGTAAAAGTCAACTCAAACGGCTACAAAGCCAATCCAAACGTAAATGTTCTGGAATTTTTAAATAAACAGTCCAAACTAAAAGGCAAAGTTGCCGCTTTTGGCGCTTGGGATGCTTTTGACAGAATCTTAAACGAAGAAAGAAGCGGTTTCCCTGTAATTTCAGCCTTTGATAAAGTGGGCGGAAATAAACCAACTGCAGCTCAGCACTTATTAAATGAAATGCGTGACAATTCATATAAACCATTTCACATGGATGAATGTCTAGATGTTTTCACCTATTATCAAGCTTTAGACGAACTAAAAAATAAAAAGCCAAAAGTACTTTACATTGCATACGGAGAAACCGATGAATGGGCGCATCATGGGCAATATCGTTCGTATTTAGATGCAGCCAATCAAGTGGATAAATGGATTCAGGAAATTTGGAATTTTGTCCAAAATGACCCGCAATACAAAAACAAAACCACTTTATTCATAACCGTAGATCACGGACGTGGAGACAAAGTAAAATCGCAATGGACAGATCACGGTTCGGATGTTCCAGGAGCATCTGAAATTTGGTTTGCCATAATGGGACCAGAAATTGCACCAAAGGGCGAAATCAAAACAGAATCTCAATTCTACCAAAAACAATTTGCTCAAACATTAGCAAAAATAATGGGATATGATTTCAAAACCGATCATCCTGTAGAAACAGAGATTAAAGAAATTTTTGAAAAATAGTTTTTTTTTCGCCACGACCCGAGCGATAGCGAATAGGCGAAGCAATTCCACAAATTTTCACGAATTATAATTTAGTCAAAAGAAATTAGTGAAAATTCGTGGAATTCGTGGCGAAAGAAATATAGTTTCAAACCTACGAGGTCTTAAAAACCTTGCAGGAAGAAAAAAACTCTGTACCTTTGCCCCTCTGCAACTTTGAGCCTTAAAAAAAATGAAACAAATTACTTCAGTTCAAAATCCGTTTATTAAATCTTTGGTTTTACTTCAAGAAAAAGCCAAAGCCAGAAAGCAAACCGGAACGTTTTTGATTGAAGGACAACGCGAAATTTCATTAGCTATAAAAGGCGGTTACGAAATCGAAACTGTTTTATTTTTACCAAAATTAGTTTCAGAATCAGAAATCAATAAACTGATTCAGAATCCATTTCAGATTATCGAAATCAACAAAGAAGTTTACCAAAAGCTTGCTTATCGTGATACAACCGAAGGAATTTTAGCAGTAGCAAAAACCAAATCATTAAAATTATCTGATTTAAAATTATCCGATAATCCATTAATTCTTGTGGTTGAATCCTTAGAAAAACCAGGAAATATCGGTGCTGTTTTACGAACTGCTGATGCCGCCAATTTAGATGCCGTTTTAATTGCCAATCCGAAAAGCGATTTGTACAACCCGAATATTGTGCGCTCTAGCGTTGGATGCCTATTTACCAACCAAATTGCAACTGGAACATCGGAAGAAATTATTGCCTTTTTGAAAGAAAAAAAGATCAATTTCTACAGTGCTACTTTACAAAATTCAACTTCATATCATACACAAAACTTTACTACTCCAACCGCTTTAGTTGTAGGTACAGAAGCAACGGGTTTAACCCAGCAATGGCGTGATGAAGCAACTCAAAACATCATTATTCCAATGCAAGGAGAAATTGACAGTATGAACGTATCTGTCGCTGCAGCTATTTTAATTTTTGAAGCTAAAAGGCAAAGAGGGTTTTAAATTTAGGTGCAAAGTTGCAAAGGCACAAAGCCTCTGATGTTCTGAGGTTCAAATTAAAAGTCTTCAACTTTTAATTTTTAATCTTTAATTTTTAATTAAAAAACGACTGTTTCCATGTCTAGCTGAGCGGAGTCGAAGCCTTATTCTTACATGCAAAAATCCAAAATCTACACTCTAAAATCAACAATCTAAAATCTTGTGTATGTTCAAACTAATTCTTATTTTTAGTACTTGAACTATGCCGTTATGACAGAAATAGATATAGAAAAAGAAAACAAAGCTATTGCGCAGGAATACAAGGAATTACTTCGAATAAGTTACCAAACTTTAAGCCCTACTGACAAGAAATTAATTAGAAAAGCTTTTGATGTTGCCGTTGATGCTCACAAAGATCAGAGACGTAAATCTGGCGAAGCTTATATCTTTCATCCTATTGCAGTTGCAAAAATTGTTGCCTCAGAAATCGGTCTGGGCGCGACTTCTATCGCTGCGGCTTTAATGCACGATGTTGTAGAGGATACTCCAATGACAGTTGAGGATATCGAACGCTTGTTTAATCCTAAAGTGGCGCAGCTAGTTGAGGGTCTTACTAAAATTTCGTTAGTTCAAAAAGACCTGAATGCTTCAATGCAGGCTGAGAATTTCAGAAAAATGATTCTGACGCTGAATGATGATGTTCGTGTAATTCTAATCAAATTGGCCGATCGTCTTCATAATATGCAAACAATGGATTCGATGGCGGAATACAAACAGACCAAAATCGCATCTGAAACTTTATACATTTATGCTCCCCTTGCCCACCGTTTGGGACTTTACAATATCAAAACCAAACTTGAGGATTTAGGCTTAAAATATACCGAACCTGCAGTTTATGATGATATAGTAAGCAAGATTCGTGAAACTAAGGAAGAACAGGACGCTTACATCAAGGATATTTCGGATGTTTTGAAAAAATCTTTAGATAATGAAGGTGTAGATTATATCATCAAAGGTCGTCCAAAATCTATTTATTCTATTCGTCGAAAAATGCGTGCGCAAAACGTAACTTTTGATGAAGTTTATGACAAGTTTGCGCTTAGAATTGTTTACAAAGCAGATCCGCATGAAGAAAAATTTATTGCCTGGAAAATATATTCTATCGTAACAGACCATTACAGACCGAGCCCGAGCCGTTTGCGTGACTGGATTTCATCTCCAAAATCAACTGGTTATGAAGCGCTTCACATTACCGTAATGGGACCAAAAGGACGCTGGGTCGAAGTTCAGGTTCGAAGCGAACGTATGGATGAGATCGCAGAAAAAGGTTATGCTGCACACTATAAATACAAAAATGGCGCAACAGAAGAAAGCGGTTTGGATACTTGGCTAAACCTTCTTCGTGAAGCCTTAGAAAATCCAGAAACTAACGCGGTAGATTTTGTTGAAGATTTTAAAATGAATTTATATTCTAAAGAAATCTTTGTCTTTACGCCAAAAGGAGAAATCAAATCACTTCCAAAAGGCGCGACTTCATTAGATTTTGCTTTCAGCATTCACTCCGAAATCGGAATTAAAACACGTGGAACTCGTGTTAATGGGCGTTTGGTTCCACTGAACTACGAACTAAAAAGTGGTGATCAGGTCGAAGTAATTACTTCTCCAAACCAGAAACCAACTGTAAACTGGCTGGAATATGTAACGACTTCAAGAGCTAAAAATAAAATTAAAAACGTTCTTAACGAGAACACTAAGAAAATTGCAGAAGAAGGAAAAGAATTACTTGTTAGAAAATTAAAACATTTAAAAGTTACGTTTAACGAACAGGTAACAAACGAGTTAGTTAATTTCTTCAAGCTAAAAACCAGTTTAGATTTATTTTACAGAGTTGGAATTGGCGCGATCGAAAATCAGCAGTTAAAAGATTATGCAGCGCAGAAAAGCAATTCGTTTATCAATTTCTTCAAAAATAAAATTAAACGAACGAAAGATACTGCAGATGAAGATATTCACAAACCAGTTATTAGCAGCAACTATGACATGCTGGTTTTTGGAACAGAACATGACAAGTTAGATTATAAACTTTCACAATGCTGTAACCCAATTCCAGGCGATGACGTTTTTGGTTTTGTAACTATTAATGAAGGAATAAAAGTGCATAAAAAAGATTGTCCGAACGCTATTGGAATGCAGTCTAATTATGCTTACAGAATCATGAGTGCCAAATGGATTGATTCTTCGCAAGAAGAATTTAAAGCCATTATCAATATTACAGGAATGGACGTTTTGGGACTTACCAACCAATTGACAAAGGTAATTTCAAACAATATGAGCGTAAATATTCAAAGTATTTCGCTGAGTACCGATGCTGGAATTTTCCACGGACAAGTTGCTGTAATTGTTAAAAACAATACGATTTTGAAAAAAATGATTAGCGCTATCAAGAAAATTGACGGGGTTGATAAGGTTACTAGAGAGTACAGAACCTAACTTTTTAGGGAAACTATAAGAATTTTGTAACGAAACTTTAAACCCGAAACTTTTATTCATTAAAAATAAAAAATTATCTTTGCCGGATATGACACTTATTTCAACTGACAACACTAAGAATCAAGAAATTGTAAAAAATGTTTTTACACTATATCTTGAACAAAAAGGGCATCGCAAAACTCCTGAGCGTTATGCTATACTTCAGGAAATTTACGATAGCGAAGAGCATTTTGATATAGAAAACCTTTATATTAAAATGAAAAACAAAAACTATCGTGTGAGTAGAGCTACTTTATATAACACGATCGAGTTATTGTTAGACTGCGCTTTGGTTAGAAAACATCAATTTGGACAAAATCAGGCTTACTACGAAAAATCATATTTTGATAAACAGCATGATCACATCATTATGACAGATTCGGGTGAAGTAATTGAATTTTGTGATCCAAGAATTCAAACCATCAAAAAGACTATCGAAGAAATCTTTGATATCGAAATTACAAATCACTCGCTTTATTTCTACGGAAACAAAAAGCAAAACTCAAATTCATAGTCTATTCAATTAGACTTTTTCAAAAAAAATAAAAAAGAAAATTAACTACATAATCAGTAGGGCAACTTAGAATTGCCTCAACGCAAATTAAAACAGAATGACCGTAGATTTATTACTAGGATTACAATGGGGAGATGAAGGTAAAGGAAAAATTGTAGACGTACTTACCTCAAATTACGATATTATTGCACGTTTTCAAGGAGGACCAAATGCAGGACATACGCTAGAATTTGACGGGATTAAACACGTACTTAGAACGATTCCTTCTGGAATTTTTCATAAAAACTCAGTAAATGTTATCGGAAATGGTGTTGTAATTGATCCTGTAGTTTTTCAAAAAGAAATTGAAGGTTTAGAAAAATTCAACCTTGATATCAAAAGCAAATTAATCATTTCTAGAAAAGCACATTTAATTTTACCAACTCACCGTTTATTAGATGCGGCTTCTGAAGCTTCTAAAGGTAAAGCTAAAATTGGTTCTACTCTTAAAGGAATTGGACCAACTTACATGGACAAAACGGGTAGAAATGGTTTACGTGTCGGTGACATCGAATTAGAAGATTTTAAAGAGCGTTACAGAGCTTTGGCAGACAAACACGAAGCTATGATTGCTTTCTACGATGTTAACATTCAATACAACTTGGCTGAACTTGAAAAAGAATTCTTCGAAGCTATCGAAGATTTGAAAAAATTAGATTTCATTGACAGTGAAGAATACATGCACCAAGCTCAAAAAGCTGGAAAATCAATTCTTTGCGAGGGTGCTCAAGGATCTCTATTAGATGTTGATTTCGGAACTTATCCTTTCGTAACTTCATCAAACACTACTGCTGCTGGAGCTTGTACAGGTTTAGGAATTGCTCCTAACAAAATCAAAGAGGTTTACGGAATTTTCAAGGCTTACGTTACACGTGTTGGTAGCGGACCTTTCCCAACTGAACTTTTTGACGAAGTTGGTGCTACAATGGCAAAAGTGGGTAACGAATTTGGTTCTGTAACAGGAAGACAAAGACGTTGCGGATGGTTAGACCTTGTTGCTTTAAAATATGCAGTTCAAGTTAACGGAGTTACTCAGTTAATGATGATGAAAGGTGACGTTCTTTCTGGTTTTGAAACTTTAAAAGTTTGTACAGAGTACAACTACAAAGGACAAAACATTTCTCACTTCCCTTACAACATTGAACCAGAAAACGTTACTCCGGTTTATAAAGAGTTTAAAGGATGGAAGCAAGATTTAACTGGATTGACAACTTACGATCAATTACCAATTGAGCTAAAAGAATATATTGAGTTTATTGAAAAAGAAATCGAAGTGCCAATCAAAATTGTATCGGTTGGACCAGATAGAAAGCAAACAATAACAAAATAATACATTTAAACGCTCTGATTTTCAGAGCGTTTTTTTTGACTATTTACTACTGACATGAGAAAAAATCCTGAAATTGAGATTACAGAAACCAAGTTATTATCAGACAATTGGTATATCTTAAACAAAGTTACTTTTAACTATACAAAAGAAAACGAAAAAGTAGAATCGCATATTCGTGAAGTTTACGACCGCGGAAATGGTGCTGGAATATTGCTATACAATACGGCAAAAAAAACAGTTATTCTAACAAGACAATTTCGTCTGCCGACTTATCTTAACGGAAATAAAACTGGAATGATGATTGAGGTTTGCGCGGGACTTTTAGATAAAGACAATGCCGAACAAGCCATTATTCGTGAAACTGAAGAAGAGACAGGATATAGACTTTCTAAAGTTCAAAAAGTTATCGAGACCTATATGTCTCCTGGATCTGTAACCGAAATTTTGTATTTGTTCGTTGGCGAATACGACGAAAGCATGAAAGTAAGTTCTGGTGGCGGACTTGACGCAGAACAGGAAAATATTGAAGTTTTGGAATTTACTTTTGATGAAGCTTACGCCATGATTGAATCTGGCGAAATTACAGATGCAAAAACCATTATGTTGTTACAGCATGCTAAAATAAAAGGTCTGATATAATTACAATAATTTATATGTCCCAAAAAACTGATGGCAAAGTAAATATTTGGAAAGAATTTGCAAATAAAACTAACGGAATTTTTAAAGAAGGCTATTTTTGGCAGTCAGATTCTGTTGTTATTAAATATAAAAACTGGAAAATTATATTTGATAATTACACGCTTTGGTCTGGAAAATATAGTACTGAAATGACAAGAATCATTGTTCCCATTAATTCAAATAATGATTTTAGATTTGAAATATATAAGGAAGGACTTATTCGTAAAATTGAAAAATTATTTGGAGCACAAGATGTTCAAATTGGATTTGAGGATTTTGACAAAACATTCATCATTAAAAGCAATAATGAATTAAAAATTAAATCCCTATTACGAAGTACAGTAATTCGATCTCTTTTTTTTGAAATCAAAGACGTAAATATTCAAATTTCTGATCAGAAAGGAATTTGGGAACAAAAACTCCCTGAAAATCAATTTGAGCTATCTTTTTATTTTGACGGAAAAACGGCAGATTTACAAAAACTAGATCAAATATTAGAACTCTTTAAAATAATTTTAAATGAGTTGCATCAAATGAGTATTATTTAATAAAATGAAAATCCCGAAACCAATTCAAAAAATTATGTAACCCTTTTCAGCTATCAGATTTATAACTTTATATTCATAAAAATACCGACCTATGAAAAAGTTATATTACACAGCAAATGCCCTACTGATATTAATGTTAGTCTTATTAGGTTCTTGCAAAAAAACCGATACTATAACATTGACTGAAAATAAAAAAGAAAAAAAGAAAGTAATTGAATATAAAAAGCCAGAAACGGTTTCTTATCAAATCACAAATACAAAAGAATGGTTGAAACTAAATGAAGCCGACAGTTCTCAAATGGATATTGTTTACGCTTTAAACCGAACAGATAAAGCCAATTTTAAAAAACTGGATTCTGTTGTAATTCCAGCAGATTTTAGCGGAGATTTGGTTTATTACCTTCCCTTTCCGTTACATGTTTCGGCTCTAGAAGAAGTTTCAAAAATCATCCTTTTTTCTTATCCTACGCAGGCTTTTGCTGCTTACGAAAATGGTGAATTGGTTCGTACGGGTCCAACCAATATGGGAAGAAAAAAAGACCCTACTCCCACTGGATTGTTTTTTACCAATTGGAAAGCCGAGCAAACCACAAGTACATTTAATGACGAATGGGACTTGAAATGGAATTTTAATATCGAAAATAAACTAGGAGTTGGTTTTCATGAATATGCGTTGCCTGGTTATCCCGCGTCACATTCTTGTTTGCGATTATTAGAAAAAGACGCTAAATATCTTTATAAATTTGCCGACGAATGGATTTTAAAAGACAAAGAAAACGTAAAAGTAAAAGGAACTCCTGTTGTAGTTTTTGGAAGTTATGATTTTGACGGTTCAAAACCATGGTTAAAATTAGCATCAGATCCTGAAGCTTTAAATATCCCAGAATCTGAAATTGAAAATCAGGTAAAACCGTTTTTAAAAGAGATTTTAGAAAATCAAAATCTAAGAGAAGCCGAACCAACCAAAACGATATAAATATACTCTCGATATAAAAATCAGCTGAAATGATGGCTCATTTTAGCTGATTTTTTTATGTTGCCAATTCAACATGTAATATTAGACAATTCATATCTTTAAAACTTTGAACATTTGTCCCTTTGCTCCTTTGCATCTTAAAAAAAATTATAAATAAGCGATCGTTCATTTATTATTAATATCTTTGCACCGTAATCAATTAGAATTATGAGAACGAGAGACATTAATAAAGAAGAAATTGTAAAGAAAAAAGCAATAGAAATGATTGTTACGCAAGGCGTAGAAGGCTTTGGAATGAATCGTTTGGCAAAGGAATGCGGAATTTCTGTCGCTACACTCTATATCTATTATTCAGACAAGGAAGATTTGATTCGTAAAATTGGAATCGAAATTGGGCAAAATTTCTTCCAAAAGATGTTTGATGGTTTCTCTACAGACATGTCTTTCAGAGACGGATTACGAAACCAATGGGAAAACCGTATTTATTTCACTCAAAATTTCACATTACAGGCAACCTGTTTTGAACTTTTAAGACATTCTACTCACGGCGATGCAATCATACAAGAAGTAACAGGAGAATACAAACAAATGATGACTGAATTTATGCTTTCGGCAATTGAAAGAAAAGAACTTATTTCTGTTCCTTATGAGGTCTTTTGGAGCATTGCTTATGGTTCACTTTACTCTCTTTTAGAATTTCATAGAGACGGAAAATCAATGTCTGGAAAATCTTTTGTTCTAAATGATAAGATTAAAGACGAAGCCTTTAATCTGGTTTTAAAAGCGCTAACACCATAATTTTTCAATTACAACAACAATTGCAAAAATCAATTTTAGATATAATATCAAAACACAATGAAAACTTCAATTATAGAAAATAAAAAAATTGCCATTATTGGCGGCGGTCCAGTTGGGCTAACTACCGCTAGGATTTTACAAATAAACGGTGCTGATGTTACAGTTTACGAAAGAGATATAAATGCACAAGCTAGAACTTCGGGCGGAACACTTGATATTCATTCAGATTCTGGTCAGTACGCGATTCAAAAAGCGGGTTTAATGGATGAATTTTATAAATATGCAAGGCCTACCGGCGAAAAAATGGCTGACATGGATGGAAATATAACTTCTGATGAAATGCCAGATGAAACCAATGCTTTCTCTCGTCCCGAAATTGACCGTAATGATCTTAGAAAAATTATGCTGGATAATCTTGAAGAAGATACTATTGTCTGGGATAGTCAATTGGTCAATCTTGAAAAAACAGAAACCCAATATATTTTAGAATTCAAAAACGGTAAAACAACAACAGCTGACTTTGTTATTGTAGCTAACGGAGGAAGATCTAATGCTAGAAAATTTGTGAGCGATCAGGAACCTCAGCTTTCTGGAACTTATATTATTCAAGGCGAAATTGTAAATCCAGATCAAGATTATCCTGAATTTAAACCGAAATTCGGAAACGGAAACGTAATGGCAATGGGCGAACATAAAATGTTTTATACACACACCATGCGCGATGGTTCTGTACATTTTGGCGTTTCTTTTAAAGCTGATGAAGAATGGATTTCAAACCACGGAATTAATTTTGAAGACGATCAATCTGTTATTTCCTTTTTGAATGAAACTTTTGAAAACTGGGCAGATGATTACAAAAAATTCTTTGCTGCTTCTACAGAATTCTCTGGTTTACCTTTAAGATTATTTTCTTTGGAAGAGCCTTGGAAAGAGCATTCAAATATTACTCTTGTTGGCGATGCAGCGCATTTAATGCCTCCTTTTGCTGGCGAAGGAGTCAATATGGGATTATTTGATGCTTTTCACTTAACCCAAAACTTAACCAACGGAAAATTCGAAACCATTGATGACGCAATTGCTAATTACGAACAAAAAATGTTCGGTTACGCTTTAGAAGCACAACGTATGACAAAGAAAATGGAAGATTTACTGCATTCTGATATTGTTGCCGAAGATATTTTGAGTAGCCGTGGTATGTGATTTTTTTTCACAATGTAAGTGATATAAGTTCTTTTATATAACGTTTGTCATTCTGAGAAACGAAGAATCACACACAGGATTCGACAAAGACATAACACAATCTTGTCATTTCGAACGAAGAGAGAAATCTTCACGAGTGGTTCGCCAAAGATTGATGATATGCTTTACGGAGTTTCTTACGAAGATTTCTCCTTCCTCGAAATGACAAAATTATGAGGAACTTTGACAAAGTTTTTTTTAATCAAAACCAATAAAAAAGGCGTAAGAATTAAATCTTACGCCTTTTGCTTTATGATGAAAACTAAAAATTATCTAGAATAATTTGGAGCTTCTTTTGTAATTGTTACGTTATGAGGGTGACTCTCAGTGATTCCGCTTGACGTGATTCTCACGAAACGACCTGTTTCCTGTAAAGCAGGAATGTCTTTTGAACCACAGTATCCCATACCTGCACGAAGACCTCCGATAAATTGAAGCATACTTTCGTTTAATTCTCCTTTGTAAGGAACACGTCCAACGATTCCTTCTGGAACTAGTTTTTTAACGTCGTCTTCAACATCTTGGAAATAACGATCTTTAGAACCAGTTTGCATTGCTTCAACAGATCCCATTCCGCGGTAAGATTTGAATTTTCTTCCTTCAAAAATAATAGTTTCTCCTGGAGATTCTTTTGTTCCTGCTAATAATGAACCTAACATTACACAGTCAGCACCCGCAGCGATTGCTTTAGGAATATCTCCTGTATAACGAATTCCACCATCTGCAATTACAGGAACTCCAGTTCCTTTGATAGCTGCAGCAACTTCTAAAACTGCTGAGAATTGAGGAAAACCAACACCTGCAACAATACGTGTAGTACAGATAGAACCAGGTCCGATTCCAACTTTTACACCATCAGCCCCGTTTTCTACTAAATATTTAGCAGCTTCTGGCGTTGCGATGTTTCCAACAATTACATCTATTTGAGGGAATTTTGCTTTTACTTCTTTTAATGTATTGACCACACCTTCTGTGTGTCCGTGAGCTGTATCGATAATGATGGCGTCTACACCTGCAGCAACTAAAGCTTCAGCTCTTTGAACTGCATCTCCAGTAACTCCAATTGCAGCGGCAACTCTTAAACGACCAAAAGAATCTTTGTTCGCGATTGGCTTTTGAGTCAGTTTTGTAATATCTCTAAAAGTGATTAAACCAACTAATTCGTTTTTATCGTTTACAACTGGTAATTTTTCGATTTTATGACCTTGTAAAACTACTTCTGCCTGCTCTAGTGAAGTTCCTTCAGAAACCGTTACTAAGTTTTGGCTTGTCATAACCTCAGCGATTGGTCTTGCTCCGTTTTTCTCGAAACGTAAATCACGATTGGTAACAATTCCTTTAAGGATTCTATTTTCGTCAACGATTGGAATACCACCGATTCCGAATTCTTTCATAGCATTTTTAGCATCAGCGATTGTAGAGTTCATTGGTAAAGTTACCGGATCGATAATCATACCTGCTTCTGCACGTTTTACTTTTCGAACTTTTCCTGCTTGTTGTTCGATAGTCATATTTTTATGTAAAACACCAATTCCGCCTTCTTGTGCCATAGCAATTGCCATTGCGCTTTCTGTAACTGTATCCATCGCAGCTGATACAATTGGAACGTTTAATGTAATGTTTCTTGAGAATCTTGATTTAATGCTCACTTCGCGAGGAAGCACATTCGAGTAGTTAGGTACTAATAATACATCGTCGTAAGTTAAACCTTCGCCGATAATCTTGGAGTTGTGTGCTATCATGGTGCAATTTCTAGTTGAATTGCGTGCAAATATAGTGAATAAATTGCTAACTTGAATACTAACTTATTCATAAATTTACTTTTACACGAAAAACCCTACGTTCAAAAATTCCAAAAACTAAATTATATTCCCAACAGAAACCGAGAAATAGTTTTTTGAATTTAAATATTGAATTTTACTTTTTAGAATCTTTAACTATAAAGTTTAAACCTAATTGGAAAGCAGCACTATTGGCTTTTGAAATATCTCTATATTCGAAAACATTATCTACTAAAGCATAAATATTAATTTTTCCGACTGTTCCAGAAATACCTAAACCAACGTTTGTTTTAGAATAAGGATCAATTGTATAAGTTGCTTTTACATCTAATTTCTCAAAAATACTTCGTTTGTAAAAAGCAGTCAAAGCCAAATACGGATCATTAGTTGGCATTGTCATAACAAATAATTGTGCGCCAACTGCATTCAAATACCTTTTTTCATCGGGAACTTTACAATTACATTCGCCGTCATATCTTGATTCGCCAAAAGAATACTGAATAGATGAATTAAATTTCACAGGACGCCAAGTTGTATACTTGTTATAAAGTTTTTCTTCTGGAATAGCTTCTTTAAAATCATCAAAAATATCTTTGGGTTCATTTACAGCATCAAAAATTGGGTTTACTCCGTTGTACTCATAAGTTCCTTTATATCTTCTTGTCTCAACATCTTTTGACTGTCTGATAAATCCAACATCAATTATACTGGCAGTAATCTGTAAATTGTCTTTCGGATAATAAGTTAATCCAGCATCAAATCCTAAACCTAGACTTCCGTTAAAAAAAGTATTGTGAGCAATATCACTTGGAACATTTCCTTCGTACTCATCTTTTGTAAATTTAGCAATTCCTGCTGTTTTAAGTTCTAGATTAGACTCTATTATCTGAGTGTACATATTAGCTCCAGTACCCGAACCTGTATATATGTATCCTGAATTTTTGGTTGAAGTTGCGTTGGCACCACTAGAATAAATTTTAGCTCGTCCTCCTAAAACAAGTTTCTTATTAAGCTTTTTATGAAAACCCACATGCAATACTGAAAGTACTTCGGCGCGCACGTTTAAATCGCCTAAATTGAATGATTTTCCAATATAGTCCCGATTTCCATCGATAGCTAAAATGGCAAGATCTTTTGGAAAATACATTAAAAAATCAAACTCCTGATATGCTCCAAATGAAACATAAGACTGACTATTCTCACCTCCTACTCTAAATCCACCAGAAAATATTTCTAATTGCTGGTTGATCTGCGTTTTATCATTGGCAGCTGATTTGTTTATAATATTACGAACTTTATCATTAAAATCTACGCCGTTATTGGCAAACAAATCATAAGCCGAAAAACTGCTTGATCCTGTATTTACAGAAACTCCCGAAAGTAGCGGAATTCCAAAATAATACTTATAAGACACATCAGCACCTGGATTTACAAGAGACGATTGAGGAATTGATGTAAAGTTGTACAGAATTTGCTTGTTTTGAGCCAAACTAGAAAACTGTACTATTAGTACTAAAATTAAAAGTGCTTTTCTCATTCAATTCTCATATAAGCGGTTGCACCTGATTTTAGTTTCAAATTACCTGATATATCGCCTGTTCCCGCTTCAATCGTAATAATAAAACCCACTTTTACTGTTTTTTTTAACAAAGCAAGTCGGTCACCTTCAAAAACTTCAGTTGGATATTTTATAATATTTACACCCCCATTATATTGGGGAACATTTAAAGTAATCGTTTCCGTTGGCTGATCGTTTGCATCAATAAATACTATTTCAACCTTAAAAGCTCTATTAAAGGTATTTTCGATTTCGAAATTGAGTTCGGCCTTGGTAAGATGATCATTTAAAAACTTATTCTTAAAAACATCAAAATCTTCAACATCAGGCGGTATTTGGTGTGCCGTTCCATCATCTTCAATATCATTTGCTTTAACATTAAAATAAGCCACATTTGCAACAAATACAGGCTCGATTTTAAAATCATTAACCTGATTAAAATCTAAATCGCTCGAACAAGACAGAAAAAAAATTGCGGCTAACAATGCTACTGAGATTCTTTGTATGAGATTTCGTTTCATTTTAATTTTATTAGAATAAATAAAAACGCATTTTTCTGTAAGATATTACCTATATGGTAAAATAATTTTTAATGAAACTTTCCAAACAACTTTGAAGCTTCATTGTAAGCACTTTCGAAACTAAGAGAATTAAGTCCTGTTATTTTTTTATTGGCGGTAAAATAAGAAACTAACTTTTCTGTCGGCATATTTCCTGTCAGTTTATCAGTTGCCATAGGGCAACCTCCAAAACCTTGAATAGCGCCGTCAAAACGAGTACAACCCGCTTTCGTTGCTGCATCTATCTTTTCGAACCAGCTTTCTGGTGTTGTATGCAAATGCGCTCCAAACTCGATTTCAGGATATTTGGGAATTAAATCTGAAAATAAATACGTAATTACTTCCGGAGTAGAAGTTCCAACAGTATCTGAAAGTGATAGAATTTTTACTCCCATTCCTGCCAATTTCTCAGTCCACTCTCCTACGATTTCAACATTCCACGGATCTCCATATGGATTTCCAAAACCCATTGAAAGATAGGTTACCACTTCTTTCTTTTTCTTATCAGCGACTTCTAGAATTTCTTCGAGCGTAACCAAAGATTCTGCAATGGTTTTATGTGTGTTACGCATTTGAAAGTTCTCTGAAATAGAAAATGGAAAACCTAAATATTGAATCTGCTCATAACTTGCTGCTGTTATCGCCCCCTGCGTATTGGCAATAATAGAAAGCAATTTGCTTGACGTTTGAGATAAATCAAGCTGTTCTAAAACCTCAGCAGTATCCTGCATCTGCGGAATAGCTTTTGGGGAAACAAAACTTCCAAAATCAATAGTATCAAAGCCAACTCGCAACAAAGATTGTATGTAAGTAACTTTATTTTTTGTTGGAATAAAATCCTTAATGCCTTGCATGGCATCTCGAGGGCATTCGATGATTTTGATTTCTTTACTCAAAGCTTATTCTTTTGTAAAGGCTAAGTTAGTTTCTTTTTTAATGAAATGAAAGATAATTTTAGTTCAAACTAATTTATTACAGAATATTGTAATAGCCTACATTATTACCAAAAAACGTAATATTTAAAATTATTACCAAAAAACGTAATACAAAATTTTATTACGTATATTTGTAATAGAAAGTTTATAATTTTTTAATTATATTTGAGTTATGACTAGTGTAATTACAGGTGACATAATTGATTCGAGACAACAGCAATCTGAGCATTGGGTTGAAGATTTAAAGAAAATCTTGGCTCCATTTGGCAAAACGCCAAGTCAGTGGGAAGTATATCGTGGAGATGAATTCCAAATTGAAGTCAGTAATCCCGAAGATGCATTGTTAGCCGCTATTTTGGTTAAAGCACATTTAAGAGCCATAAAATCTGATGCCAGAATGAGTATTGGTTTTGGAGATAAGACGCATAATGCTGAAAGAATTTCTGAAAGCAATGGTTCTGCTTTTATACATTCGGGAGAACTATTTGAAACTTTAAAAAAGCAGAAAGTTACATTAGCACTTCGAACTGGAGATATTGATTTTGACGAAAGAGTAAATTTAATGCTACAATTAGCATTGACCTTTATGGATAGTTGGCTGGTGCAATCGGCAGAATTTGTAGCTGTTGCCATTGAAAACCCGAATTTGTCTCAAGAAGAATTAGGACAAAAATTAGGCATCAACCAAGCCGCCGTGAGCCGAAGACAAAAACGTGCTCAGTTTGATTTGGTAATAAATCTAGATCGATATTTTAGAAAACAAATAAAACAACTTACAGCCCCATGATTTTATTTATAAAACTGCTTCTTGCTCATTTATTAGGTGATTTTATCTGGCAACCAAATTCTTGGGTGGCCGACAAAGAAATTAAGAAACACAAAAGTGTATATTTATATATTCATGTTTTGCTTCACGGAGTTTTAGCTGCAGTTTTAGTAGGCGAAATCAATTTTATACCATATGCCGTTTTAATTGCTGTTACGCACGGAATTGTTGATTTAATAAAACTGAATTTCCAGAAAAACAAAACCAAACGTACTTGGTTTGTTCTTGACCAAATTGCACATATTTTAATTTTAATTGGAATTACTCTTCTCTATGAAAATAAACCTATTCCTAGTTTCTGGAAAGATAATCAATTCTGGATTTTGCTAACTGGGTTTTTATTGCTTACAAAACCAACCTCTATTTTTATAAAAACGATCATCTCAATCTGGGCGCCAGAAAGCAAAAACAGCAATCAGGATAACTCACTAATTGCTGCTGGAAATTATATTGGTATTTTAGAACGCTTGTTTGTTTTCGGATTTATCTTAACCGGACATTTTGAAGCAATCGGATTTCTTTTGGCCGCAAAATCTATTTTTAGATTCGGAGATTTAAAAGAAGCTAAAGACCGAAAATTGACCGAATATGTTTTAATCGGAACTTTAATCAGCTTTGGAATTGCAATACTTGCTGGATTAACCGTTCAAGTTCTGCTTTTACAATTGCTGTAAAACTTTTTTGTTGATTGCTTTTATCAATGCTGGACCTTCGTAAATAAATCCTGTATACAATTGCACTAGACTTGCTCCTGCATTTAGTTTTTCGATGGCATCGTCTGCAGAATGAATTCCTCCTACTCCAATAATTGGGAATGCTTTATTGCTTTTTTCAGATAGAAAACGGATTACTTCTGTAGAACGTTTCGTTAATGGTTTTCCAGACAAACCTCCTGTTTCTGTTTGATTCGCAGATTGTAATCCTTCTCTAGAAATTGTTGTATTTGTTGCAATAACACCTGCAATTTGCGTTGTTTTTACAATATCGATAATATCTAATAATTGCTCATCTGTTAAGTCTGGAGCAATTTTTAAAAGAATTGGTTTTACTTTTTGAGTGCTTGTTTTTTGTTTTTCGATATTTCTATTTTGCAATGTCTGCAATAAAGCTGTCAAAGGTTCTTTGTCTTGTAAAGCTCTTAAATTTGGCGTATTTGGCGAACTCACATTCACTACAAAATAATCTACATGATTAAAAAGTGCATCAAAACAAATGATATAATCTTTTACAGCATCTTCGTTATCGGTCACTTTATTCTTTCCGATATTTCCACCAATCAAAACGCCTGAGTTCTTTTTTAGACGTTCAACAGCTTCTAGTACACCGCCATTATTAAATCCCATTCGGTTAATAATTGCTTGATCTTCTTTTAAACGGAATAAACGTTTTTTAGGATTTCCTTCTTGCCCAACTGGAGTCACAGTTCCGATTTCAATAAAACCAAAACCAAAATCGCCTAGTTCTTTGTACAGTTTTGCATCTTTATCAAAACCAGCAGCAAGTCCAACTGGGTTTTTAAATTTAATTCCGAAAACTTCTCTCTCTAATCGAGCATCTTTTACCTCATAAATCGATCTTATAATTGCCGAAACTCCAGGGATCTTTGAAATGAATTTTACAAAAGAAAAAGTGAAATAATGTACTTTTTCAGGATCAAAACAAAAAAGTATCGGACGAATTATCAATTTATACATAAGAGTTGTGTTGTTGTTATTTTGGCTGCAAATTTAAATATTATAGTTTAAAAAGGTGCTTTTTTACAAAAACAAATAATTTCCTTTTTGTTTAATTATTACAGTTATAACTAAAACGATTCTAAAAACTTATATCGGCTAGCCTTCAAAAATGCATTTTTTTATGTTGCAAGTTATAAGATGCAACATGTTTTTGCCTTTTAAAAAAAAACACAAGTTGTTTATCGGTTAATTTTGAGAGAATTAAGAATATCTGTAACCGAAAATCTTTCTCTTCATTAACAATAGCAATAACGAAAAACTATGAAAAGCAACAACAATTCATCTCCGAAAAAAAGTTTTTTTCTATTTTTATTATTCTTGTTATTTAGTGTAACTCCAAAATTATTTGCACAAGCTGATCCTCAGCAAGTAACAAAAGAAACGTTTAAAGGAAAAATGGCTTTAGACATTCGAGACTCCAAAAGTGACTGGGCTCCTTATTTACCTAAAAAAGCACCTGCAGGCGCTCCAAACATTCTATTTATTTTGTACGATGACACTGGAATGGCTGCTTGGTCTCCTTATGGTGGAGCGATCAACATGCCAACCATGCAAAAATTAGCCGATAACGGAATTACCTATTCACAATGGCACACAACTGCATTATGTTCTCCAACACGTTCTACTTTATTGACAGGTCGTAACCATCACCTTAACGGAATGGCTGCTATTACCGAAACTGCAGACGGATATCCAGGAGCAAGCGGAAGAATACCTAAACAAGCTGCCACAATTGGACAAATTCTGCAAGATAACGGATGGAGTACTTTTTGGATAGGAAAAGATCATAATGTTCCAGAACAGGATATTGCAGCGGGAGGACCGAGAAGCACTTGGCCACTTCAAATGGGCTTTGATCGTTTTTATGGTTTTCTTGGTGGAGAAACCAATCAATGGTATCCTGACTTAACAGAAGACAATCATTTTATAGAACCGCCAGCAACTCCTGAAGAAGGTTATCACTTATCTAAAGATTTAGCTGATCATGCATTAGAATATCTTAAAGATCAACAAGCAACAAATCCTTCTAAACCTTGGTATATGTGGTATTGTCCAGGTGCAAATCATGCTCCGCATCAAGCTCCAGAAGAATATATTGCAAAATACAAAGGCAAATTTGATGATGGTTATGATGCTTACCGCAAATGGGTTTTGCCTCGTATGATTGCAAAAGGAGTTATTCCAGCAGGAACAAAAATGGATAATTTTAACCCAATGCCTCCTGGAGTAGCAAATCCAGCTGATAATGTATTAGACTGGAATAAATTAAAACCAGAAGAGAAAAAATTATTCTCAAGATTAGCCGAGGTTTATGCAGGCTTCTCAGAATATACAGATGCTCAAGTTGGAAGAATTATTGATTATCTTGAAAAAACAGGACAGCTTGAAAATACTCTAGTAATTTATGCAGCAGATAATGGTGCTTCTGGAGAAGGTTCTGAATCGGGTTCTGTAAATGAAAATAAGTTCTTTAACGGATATCCTGATGAATTAAAAGAAAACTTAAAATACATTGATAAATTAGGAAGTCCAGATACTTACGAACACTACCCTACAGGATGGGCAGCTGCATTTTCTACTCCGTTTAAAATGTTCAAAAGATATAGCCAATATGCTGGAGGAACTTGCGATCCATTAGTAATGTCATGGCCAAAAGGAATTAAAGCTAAAGGTGTGGTTCGCGATCAATTCCACCACTCTACAGATATTGTCCCTACGATATTAGATGTATGCGGACTTGAAATGCCAAAAGAATATCGTGGTGTTGCACAATATCCATTATCAGGAGTTTCAATGCGTTATACTTTTGATGCCGCTCCAAATACCAAAACACAAAAACACATTCAGTATTTTGCTATGTTAGGAAGCCGTGCTTTATGGAAAGATGGTTGGAAAGCTGTTGCTCTACACGCTCCACTAGGTGGAAAAGGGCATTTCGATAAAGACGAATGGGAATTGTACAATACAGACGTTGACAGATCTGAGTCTAATAATTTAGCTAAAAAATATCCAGACAAATTAAAAGAGTTGATTAAAGACTGGGATGATGAAGCTGCTAAAAATTTGGTTTTACCTCTTGACGACCGTTCAGCAATTGAAGTATTAGGAACTGAAAGACCTACATCTGAACCTCCTCGTGACTTGTATAAATATTACCCTGGAACTTCAGCTGTGCCAGAAGGAGTTGCTGTCAATGTTAGAGGAAGATCGTATAAAATTCTAGCCGATGTTGATGTTAAAGATACTAAAGCTTCGGGCGTACTTTTTGCTCATGGGTCTCGTTTTGGAGGACATACTTTATTCATAAAAGATGGCAAATTGAATTACGTGTACAATTTCTTAGGAATTGCTCCTGAACAAAAATTCACTTCGAATGTGCCAATTACAACAGGAAAACATGTTTTCGGAATGGAATTTATTCGAGAAAAAGCGGGTCCAAATGGAGAATCTCTTGGTCAAATGAAACTTTATATTGATGGAAAAGAAGTTGCTTCTGGCCCAATGAGAACTCAATCTGGTAAATTTACTCTTGCTGGAGACGGGCTTTGCGTTGGATTTGACAGCGGTGATTCTGTTAGTAAAGAATATAAAACTCCTGGAACTTATAAAGGAGGCGAAATCGTTGGTGTTGGCGTTAGTGTTGGAAAAATTGAATATACTGACTTAAACAACGAAGCAAAAAGAGCTTTAGGAAGAGATTAAAAAACAAGCAAAGAGGTATATTCGGTTGCAATCGTGCAATCGAAATACCTCTTTTTCTTCTTTTAAATAAATGTATCATTAATAAAGAAGCCAAATGTATTACACTTATTTTAAGCAATATTTTCTTTTCTTCCTCTGTCTAATACTTTTTTTCTCTAATAAAATTGTAGCACAAGAAAGCGGAGAAGAGACATTCAAACCGCATCATCAAATCGGAATTTCAATCAATCATGTTCATGTTTTCGAAGGCCGTGATGATGAGGGAAATCGAGAAACTTTAACGCTTCCTGCTTGGGGAATCGATTATACGTTTCAGTTTCATGAAAAATGGGCTATTGGTCTTCATACCGATTTTATTGTAGAAAAATTTAAAGTCGAAAAAGTATACGCTAGTGAAGAAGATAAAGAAACTGTTGAAAGAAGTTATCCTATAGCTCCTGCTCTTATGGGAATTTACAAACCAAATGAACATTGGAGTTTTCTTCTAGGTTTTGGTGGCGAATTTGCCAAAGAAGAAGACTTTTTCTTAACCCGAGCCGGTGTAGAATATGGTTACGAACTTCCAAAAGGATGGGAAATTTTTGGCACTGCAAGTTACGACTTTAAATGGAACGCATACGACAGCTGGGGAATCGGTTTAGGAATTGCAAAAAACTTTGGAGGAAAATAATATATACAAATCTATTGATCTTATGTGCACCTCAAATAAATCAAATCGTATTTCTAGAAGCCTACTCTTTATTTTCCTTTTACTAATTGGTTTTAAAGGATTTTCGCAGCAAGAAAAAGATACGACAAAGCTGATGAACGTTCGTTATGGCAGTAAAGGAATTGAACTGGAAACCCGTGACAAAAAATTCCTCTTTCAACTAGCTAGCCGTCTGCAGTTTCGCTTTTCAACACCCAATGATACAGATCCATTAACTTATGATGATTATAGCCAAGATGCTAAAACTACTTTCAAAATAAACCGTGCCAGATTAAAAATCGGCGGTCATGCTTTCGAACCTTGGCTTAAATATTACTGGGAATATGAATTGAGTCAGTCAAATTTGCTTGACTTTAGAATAATGATTGAAAAATGGGATTGGCTGAGTTTTAAAGTAGGACAATGGAAAACAGAATTTACACGCGAACGCTTTATCAGTAGCGGTGAACAACAAATGGTGGATCGCTCACTTATTAACCGTCCGTTTACAGTAGACAGACAATTGGGAGTTGAAGTTTATGGGCATTTAAAAGGTGCAGGAATTGCCGATTTCAATTATTGGGCCGCAGCATTGACAGGAACCGGACGCGGAAGCACTTCTAATGACGATAATCATTTAATGTATTTTGGAAGAGCACAATGGAATTTCTTAGGACGTTTTCTTGATTTTGAAGGCTGCGATTTAGAATTTCACGAAAAACCAACTCCAATTATTGCTTTTTCAGCCGTAACCAACCGAAGCCCATATACTCGTTTCTCTCAAGCTGGAGGAGGTTCTTTAGACGGTTTTGAAGATGGCTTGCCAGGACAGTACAGAGTCAATCAATGGAATTTGGAAAGTGCTTTTATGTACCGAGGTTTTTCATGGCAAAGTGAATGGCATACTAAAGAAATCATTGATAAAATAAATAATGATGACACAACCATAATGAAAGGATATTACGTTCAGGCAGGATATTTCTTTCATAATATTTTTCATTGGTGGCCACAACACTTAGAAATGGCTGGTCGTCATGCATCATATAGACCAGATAATTCGATAAGAGAAAATAGACAAGATGAATCTACATTGGCTTTTAACTGGTTTTTTAAGGGACATAAAAACAAACTGACTTCAGAGGTAAGTTATTTTAGTTTTCAAGACAAAACACTTCCGTTAGAACAAGGCTGGCGATTTAGAATACAATGGGATATCTCATTATAATTCAAACTTTTAGAGCATTAACACAAACCGAACCTTTTTTTTCATAACTTTAAATCACATAAATTTCTGAATATGAAAAACATATCCAAAACAGTAAAAAAACTGGCACTTTTAATGTGTTTAACTGGAACCTTTTTCTTTATTTCGATGGACAGTCTAGCACAACGCCACCGTGGAGGCGCCGGCGCCGGAGGATTCAACAGATCTGGCGGAGGTGCAACACATACCAGACAAGCAAGACCAGCTACTCAATCTAGACCCAATGTATCAAGACCAGCAGCAACCACTAGGCCTGCAACAACCAGACCTGGAGCTAATAATTCTGGAACTCAAATTACAAGACCATCCAACAATTCCAACAGGAATAACACTGTAAATAGAAACAATACAGTAAATAGAAATAATACTGTCAACCGAAATAATGTAGGAAATAGAAACACCAACATAAGTGGCAATACCGTTAACAGAAATAGAAACAATGTCAATATTAATGTTAACAATAGTGTCCATGTTCGTAATAATCGAAATACAGTAGTTCGCCCAGGATATAGACCATATACACGCCCACCTTATGTGTATGGCGGTTACAGATATAATTGTTACCATCCATATTATCCGCGTCCTTATGTACCTTTTTATTGGGGCCCAGTTTGGCATCCTTGGGGATTTTTTGTTGCAACTTTAGCAACGACGGCAATTATTGTAAGTGTGCAAAACGAAAAGTATCACTACGATCAAGGAGTTTGGTATACCTCTACAAATGGTGGCTATACAGCCGTACCAGCACCAGTTGGCGGAACAGTAAACAATATTCCAAGCGGAGCAGAAACAGTAAATACCGGAACGGTAAATAATTATTATTACGGCGGAACATATTATGAAAAAGATGGCGGGAAATATACTGTAGTTGCCCCTACAGCAGGAACAATTGTAGAGAAATTGCCTGAAGGCGGAGAAGAAGTTACAATTGGCGATGCCAAATATGTAAAATTTGGAGAAACCTATTATCAGCCCGTGCAGATTGATGGAAAAGATAAATATGAAGTAGTGTCGGTTGAGAAAGAATAATTTAATTTTATTAATTCTATAAAACTAATATACTTTTAAAAGTAATTTTAACTAATTTTATCCCCGTTATTGACAACCATTATAAGCTCAAAATAAATAAACCATGAAAAACAAAACCTTTTGGATTTTTGCATTACTCACATTGTCCATTATTTCAATTGCTTACAGTTACACAAGATTTACAAATAAAAAAGCAGGAGCAACTCCTGCAGAATGTCATGAGATACCAAGCAATATAGAGTCTGAATTTAAACCTACTGTAGAAAACAAATTCAAACCTACTGAAAAAGCTCCTAAAGGCATGGTTTGGATTCCTGGTGGCGAATTTTCTATGGGTACAAATGTTGAAGACGAAAGCTTATGCAGCATAAAAGGCGTTACCAAAGATGCCGCTCCTATTCATAGAGTTTATGTTGATGGATATTATATGGATGAAACTGAAGTAACCAATGAAGAATTCGAGAAATTTGTAAAAGCTACAGGTTATGTAACAGTTGCGGAACAAAAACCAACAAAAGAAGAATTTCCGACAGCAAATGACGAAGATTTAGTTACGGGTTCTGTGGTCTTTACTCCTACTCCTTCTGCAGTTAATTTGAATAATTTCTTGCAATGGTGGCGTTACGAGCCGGGAGCTGATTGGAGACATCCAGAAGGTCCGCAAAGTACCATTATAGGAAAAGAAAAATATCCTGTTGTACATGTTGTATACGAAGATGCGGCCGCTTACGCTAAATGGGCAGGAAAAAGACTTCCAACAGAAGCTGAATGGGAGTTTGCTGCACGAGGTGGCAAAACGGGAAATCTTTACGCTTGGGGAAATGATTTAAAACCTAAAGGAAAATTTCAAGCTAATATTTACCAAGGGCATTTCCCGATTAAAGACGGCGATACTGGAGAAGACGGTTTTAAAGGCATCGCGCCAACAAAACAATACGCTCCAAATGCATACGGATTATATGATATAGCAGGAAATGTTTGGGAATGGGTAAACGACTGGTACAGCGTAGATTATTACAAATCATTAGCAGAAAGCGGTAAAGTAACAAAAAATCCGCAGGGACCGAGTGCTTATTATGATCCTAGCGATCCATCTGAAATAAAACGAGTTCACCGCGGCGGTTCGTTCTTATGCACCGATCAATACTGTACTCGTTATATGGTCGGAACAAGAGGAAAAGGCGAAATCAGATCTGCTGCAAATCACGTTGGTTTTAGATGCGTAAAAAGCAAATAACAAACTTAAAATACCAGAAAGGGATTCTACAACGAATCCCTTTTTTTATTAATTCACATATTGAAAGCTAAATTTCGCAGCAGATTTTTTTTTCTATATTTGCTAAAAATCTAAAAAAATGCAACATATCATAGATCGTTTTATCAGTTATGTAACAATTGATACTGAATCAGATCCAAATTCTCAAACAACGCCAAGCACGCAAAAACAATGGAATCTTGCCAATAAATTAGTTGACGAACTAAAGGCAATTGGACTTGAAGAAGTAACCATAGATGATAAAGCCTATATAATGGCGACACTTCCGAGCAATGTAGACCACGAGGTTCCAACAATTGGTTTTGTTTCACATTTTGATACTTCTCCAGATTTTAGCGGTGCGAATGTAAAGCCACAAATCGTTGAAAATTACGACGGAAAAGATATCGTTCTTAACGCTGAGAAAAACATTGTTTTATCTCCAGATTACTTTAAAGATTTATTACTATATAAAGGTCAAACCGTCATTACAACCGACGGAACAACACTTTTAGGAGCCGATGATAAAGCTGGAATTACTGAAATTGTTTCGGCAATGGAATATCTAATTCAGCATCCTGAAATTAAGCACGGAAAAATCAGAATCGGATTTACTCCAGATGAAGAAATTGGACGCGGTGCTCATCATTTTGACGTAGAAAAATTTGGAGCCCAATGGGCTTACACTATGGATGGAAGCCAGATTGGAGAATTAGAATATGAAAATTTTAATGCCGCTGGAGCGAAAATCACTTTCAAAGGAAAAAGTGTTCACCCTGGTTATGCAAAAGGAAAAATGATCAATTCTATGCTTTTGGCAAATGATTTCATCAATGAACTTCCAAAAGGCGAAACACCACAGGAAACTAGAGGTTACGAAGGTTTCTTTCACGTACACCACATCAAAGGAAACATCGAGGAAACCGTTTTAGAATTGATTATTCGCGACCACAACAGAAAGAAATTCGAAAAGCGAAAAGAATTGATTCACAAATTGGCGAAACAATTAAATAAAAAATTCGCGAAGAAATTCGGTGAAGATATTGTAATTGCTGAAGTTAAAGATCAATACTATAATATGAAAGAAAAGGTTCTTCCTGTGAAGTATATTGTAGATATTGCTGAAAAAGCAATGAGAGAATTGAACATCAAACCAATCATTAAGCCAATTCGTGGAGGAACTGATGGTTCTCAATTGTCATTTATGGGATTGCCTTGTCCGAACATTTTTGCGGGCGGACATAATTTCCATGGAAAATACGAATATGTTCCAGCGGAAAGCATTCAGAAAGCAACTGATGTTATTGTAAAAATTGCCGAGCTGACTGCAATTCCAGGAATCTTTGACGCACCAGAAAAATCTAAGAAAAGAAAATAATGGAATCAAAATCCGAAAATAAGGGCATTTGGAAATACGGTGATCAATGGGAAGAAGAGTTACTTTTCTTAAAATCGATTATTGATAGAACCGAACTAACCGAAACCACAAAATGGGGCGGTCCAGTTTATGTTTACGAGAAGAAAAACGTAATTGGCCTTGGCGGATTTAAAGATTATTTTGCAATATGGTTTTTTAATGGCGTTTTCTTAAAAGATGAGAAAAAGAAACTCATTAACGCTCAAGAAGAAGTTACAAAATCTTTGCGCCAATGGCGTTTTACATCTAAAGATCAAGTCAACGAAAAAGAAGTTTTAGAATATATTCACGAAGCGATTGAAAACGAAAAACAAGGAAAAGTCATTAAACCTGCAAAAAAAGAAACAATAGTTTCAGAATTTCTAAATGCAGAAATGGTTAAAAATCCAGATTTGAAATCAGCTTTCGAAAAGTTTTCTCCGTACAAACAATATGAATTTTTAGAATACATCGAATCTGCAAAACAGGAAAAAACAAAACTCTCTAGAATCGAAAAAGTGATTCCAATGATTTTAGCTAATGTTGGGCTGAATGATAAATACAGGTAGTTTTTTGAAATTTCAAATTTTGGAAATTCCAAATTCCAAGCTATACGAGACCTTTGTCAAAGTTTTAAAACTTTGACAAAGGTTTTTCTTTTTTTTGTCATCCTGACGGAGTAAGGATCGCACGCGGAAATCGACAAAGATTATCCACATTACTTTACGGAGCTTCTAGTGTGATCCTTCCTTCGTCAGGATGACATAACTCCTCCACACGGTTTGTCATTTAGAGGAACGAGAAATCTCCGCAAGAGACTCTACAAAGATTGGCGATATACTTTGAGGAGTAACTTGCGAAGATTTCTCTCTTCGTTCGAAATGACAAAACAAGGCAAAAAAAAATCCCAAACTCCATTTGGAATTTGGGATTTTAAATATTGTAATTTAAAATTTATGCTTTCTTATTCAAAGCAGCGCTCAATTCCAAAGAGATAGCAGAACGCTCTAATTTTAATTTTCCAGACATAGTTTCGATTACAACTGTAGTTTCTGCTAATTCAGCGATTTTACCGTGGAAACCACTTTTTGTAACTATTTTATCACCTACTTTTAGGTTGCTTTCAAATTCTTTTTCGTTTTTAGCTCTTTTTTGCTGTGGTCTGATCATGAAGAAATAGATTACCACAAACATTAAAAGGAATGGCGCAAATTGAGATAATTGTCCCATAATTTAAATTTGTTTTTGATTTATATTTAATATTCTTTTTGGAATTTCAAATTACATTAATCCTCTTCCAACTTTTACCATCTTTTTATTGGCAGTAAGTTCTTTAACAAGATTATCTAAAATTCCGTTGATAAAAATACTACTTTTTGGTGTAGAATACTCTTTTGCAATTTCTAAATATTCGTTAAGAGTTACTTTTACTGGAATTGAAGGAAATTTAATAAACTCGCAAATTGCCATTTTTAATATAATAGTATCAATTTCGGCAATACGATCACTGTCCCAGTTTGGCGTTTTATCTTCATATTCTTTTGCAAAAGTTGCTTCATTTAAAATTGTTCTTCTAAACAAATCTTTAGCAAAATCTTTATCTTCAACATCTTTATACAACTTTGGCACTCTAAAATCGTCTGGATCTTCCGTTTTAATTGCTTTTAATTGTTTAACGATGTGCGTATTTACAACCGGAATATCATCAACCCAAGTTAATTTATCATCCTCTAAATACTCGTATAATTTTTCGTTTGGTACAATAACGTTTTCAAACAAATCAATTATAAATTGTCTGTCTTCTTCAAACGTATTCACGTTATTGCTCATGTATTTTTTGTAGATATCACTTGCTTTAACATCATTTAAAAGCAAAATAATATAATCGTCGTTTAACGACCAGTTATTGATTTTACGATTTTCTAAAGCAATACTAAGAGAATTACTTTCTGCTAAAAGCTGAAAGATTTTGTTTTTGATAAACTTTTCGTTCGGATTACGTTCTGCTGCAGTAGCAAGGTGTTTTTTGCTTGATAGATGTAAATAGACAGCTTCTTTTTTGCAAATTTCTATCAATGAAGAAAGCATTATAAGATATAAGTCCTGAATATTATCTATGCTATAAAAAAGAAATTTCTCTTCTTTTTCCATATTATCAGAACCGCTTTGGTGCATTGCATAAATGGATTGCATTACTTTAACGCGTATGTGTCTTCTATTTACCACCTTGTAAGAACATTTAAAAATTAGTCTGCAAAAGTATAACTTTAAAGGCGTATATTAAAATTAATTCGTAAAAAAGTGACAGTTTTTAGTCGACGTTTTCCGTTTAATTCAAAATTTAAGTCACATTCACAGTTTTCTGCATTAATTGAAAAACAAAAAGTCCCAGTTTCCAGTAGATCTGAAAACTGAGACTGAGACTGTAAACTCAAAAATTACTTAGAAGCGTTCTCTATTCTTCTTTGATCAATTCTGTTTTGAGCAATTGTAAGAGCCGCTTTATGAGTTGTAATATTATTTTTAGCAGCAAAATCTATAATTTCTAAAGTTGTATTATAGATATTCTCTGTTTTTGTCATGATTTCAGCTTTACCGTAGTTTGCCAATTCAGCATAAACATTGATGATTCCACCAGCGTTGATTAAGAAATCTGGAGCGTATAAAATTCCTCTTTCTTGTAAAATCGCACCGTGAACATTTTCGTCTGCTAACTGATTGTTGGCTGCACCAGCAATAACTTTAGCTTTAATTTTATTTACCGTATTATCATTGATTGTTGCTCCCATTGCACAAGGCGCATAGATATCAACATCTGCAGTATACAAATCTTCACCAGTATAAATTGATGCATTGTATTTTGAAGCAACTTGGTATAATTTTTCTTCGTTGATGTCAGTAATCGTTACTTGAGCTCCTTCTTTAGTTAAATAATCAACCAAAGTTTCTCCAACGTGTCCAATTCCTTGCACCAAAACTTTTTTACCTTCTAAAACATCAGAACCAAACTGACTTTTAGCAGCCGCTTTCATACCTAAATAAACTCCGTAAGCAGTAACTGGAGACGGGTTTCCAGAACCACCTCTTTCTTCAGAAATTCCAGTAACATAAGGCGTTACATCTCTTACAGTATCCATGTCTTTAGTTTCCATTCCGACATCTTCTGCAGTAATGTATCTTCCGCTTAATGAATGAACAAATTCACCAAACTTACGCATTAATTCAGGCGTTTTTTGTGTTTTAGCATCACCAATAATTACAGCTTTACCTCCACCAATATTAAGTCCAGTAATGGCCGATTTAAACGTCATACCTCTAGAAAGGCGTAAAACATCGTTTAAAGCTTCCCATTCTGTGTTATAATTCCACATTCTGGTTCCTCCCAAAGCTGGCCCCATAACCGAATTATGAATACCAATAATTGCTTTTAAACCTGTATCTTTGTCATTGCAAAATACAATTTGTTCGTGATCGTCAAAAGATAATTGACCAAAAACAGGATCCATTTTTTGAAGTTCCTTTCCAGTTGCGAAAGTTGCATCCATAGCGCTAGTATTAATTAGGTTAAAATTATGAATTTGTCAAAAAGACTTCTCAAACATAATTAAAAAATACACATGCACTAATTTTTTGTCTTTAAAATAACAATTTTACAATATAATTGTTTTGATTAAATCGCAAATTATTATAATTTTATTTAATAATAATTCTTAAATCTAAATCAATTCAATATCATATTTCTTAAAAAAATGAAAGAATTAAGCTATTTAAATAAATATTTCATCAAATATAAATACAGTTTTTCGCTTGGAATTTTAATCACTATAATCGCACAAATATTTTCTCTGTTTACCCCAAAGCTCATTAGCAAGTCTTTAAACGCTATTGAGAATTTTGACAAACTTTCTGCTGCAGATCAAAAATCAGAAATTGTAATCGCCACTTTTCGTCAGGATCTCATTCATAATGTGCTACTTATCATAGGAACTACGATTGTTGCTGGATTTTTAACCTTTTTAATGCGCCAGACTTTAATTGTAATGTCGCGCCATATTGAATTTGATTTAAAAAATGAAGTTTTCAGACAATACGAGAATCTTTCGCAAAATTTTTACAAACAAAATAGAACAGGAGATTTGATGAACCGTATTAGCGAAGACGTTTCAAAAGTTCGTATGTATGTTGGCCCAGCAGTAATGTATACCATAAATACAGCTATCCGTTTTGCCATTGTTATTTTATATATGTATAATGTATCGCCGCTCCTTACCTTATATACTATATTGCCGTTGCCGATTCTTTCTTATTGCATTTTTAAATTAAGTTCAGAAATCAATAAACGAAGCACCACTTTCCAGCAATACCTTTCTAAAGTTTCAAGTTTCACACAAGAAATATTTTCGGGAATCAGAGTTATCAAAGCCTATTCTTTAGAAAATCAGCATCAGAATAACATGGTTGATTTGGCAGAAGAAAGCAAACGCAAAAGCTTAAGTTTAGCAAGAGTTCAATCTTTATTTGGCCCTTTGATGATTGCTCTTATCGGAATTAGTAATTTGGTTGTGATTTATTTTGGAGGTGTAATGTACATCAATGGAAGCATTCCAAATATCGGAACTATTGCCGAGTTTATCTTATATGTAAACATGCTGACTTGGCCGGTTGCTTCTTTAGGATGGGTTTCTTCGATGGTTCAGGAAGCAGAAGCTTCTCAAAAACGTTTGAACGAATTTTTGAAAATTGAACCAGAAATCAAAAACAACAATGAGAATTCTTCAGATATAAAAGGAAATATTTCTTTTGAAAATGTTTCTTTCACTTATCAGGACACTAATATTGAAGCATTGAAAAATGTCTCTTTTACAGTAAAAAAAGGAGAAACTTTAGCCATTTTAGGAAAAACGGGGTCTGGAAAATCGACTATTCTTTCATTGATTTCAAGATTATATGATACAACAGAAGGCGAGATTAAAATTGATGAAAACGAAATCAGTACTTTAAATTTAAACGATCTTCGTAATAATATCGGAATCGTACCTCAGGATGCTTTCTTGTTTTCGGATACGATTAAAAACAATATCAAATTCGGAAACCAAAACGCAACTGACGAAGAGGTAATCGAAACTGCCAAAAACGCTGTGGTTCACGACAACATTATAGCCTTTAACAAACAGTATGACACCGTTTTAGGAGAAAGAGGAATTACTCTTTCCGGCGGACAGAAACAGCGTGTTTCTATTGCAAGAGCCATTATTAAAAACCCTGCAATTTTACTTTTTGACGATTGTTTGTCTGCAGTCGATACCGAAACGGAAGAAATGATTTTGAATAATTTATTTGAAATTTCTAAAGACAAAACAACCATAATTGTGAGCCATCGAGTATCATCGGCAAAGAATGCAGACAAAATTATTATACTCGAAGATGGTAAGATAATTCAACAAGGTTCTCATAATCAATTGATAAATCAAGAAGGATATTACGCATCGTTATATTTAAAACAACTTTCGGAAAAAGAATTACTTTAATTGTTGCGTAATAGATAATTTTTTATGATTTTTGAGTACTATTAATTCCAAAAATGATAGAACGTATTATGAGAGAAAATGACATGTTAGAAAAAGAAGAGATTTTTTCTAAAGTATTACGAGCAGGAAGAAGAACTTATTTCTTTGATGTGAGAGCTACCAAAGCTGATGATTATTATATCACGATTACAGAAAGCAAAAAATTTACTGAAGAAGATGGTTCTTTTCACTTCAAAAAACACAAAATCTACTTATACAAAGAAGATTTTAGCGCTTTCGCAGAAATATTAGAAGAAATGACTTCTTATGTTTTAAACCACAAAGGCGAAGAAGTAATTTCTGAAAGACATCAAAAAGATTTTAAAAAAGAATACAGCTCTGAAAAGACTGAAAGCCAAAGATCTAGTTTTACAGATATTGATTTTGATGATATTTAATTCAAAATCATCTATATAAGTAGGAGTCCAATTTGTTATGCATTTTGGACTTTTTTTATATATTTAACTATTGCGTTAGGAGTTATAAGTTAGACGTTAAGTGTTAAATTCAAAACGTCAATTCTTTTTTTTCATAAACTCATAACTTTTAACCTATAACTTCATAACTTCACAAAAAAATGAAAAAATTAATTATCCTCCTAAGTTTCTTCCTTTACGGAATTTCGTTGTCTGCACAGAATCTAGAATATGAAACGAAAAACAACATCCAATATTATAATGCATCTGTAAATAAATCGGATAAATATATTAACGAAAGATGTGTATTAGATATTTACTACCCTAAAAATAAAAAGGATTTTGCTACTATAATCTGGTTTCACGGCGGCGGATTAACAGGCGGAAATAAAGAAATTCCTGAAGCTTTAAAAAATAAAGGTTTTGCTATTATTGGTGTAAATTATAGATTATCTCCAAAAGCAAAAGCAGCAAAAGCAATTGAAGATGCAGCCGCAGCAATTGCTTGGACATTTAATAATATTGCTAGTTACGGTGGAGACAAATCTTCTATTTTTGTTTCTGGACATTCAGCAGGAGGTTATTTAGCAATGATGACTGGATTGGATAAAAAATATCTTCAAAAAGAAAATATCGATGCGAATCAAATTGCTGGACTTATTCCGTTTAGCGGGCAATGCATTACACATTTCGAAATCAGAAGAGAAAACGGAATTCCAGAAAAACAGCCTACAATTGACGCTTTTGCACCACTTTACCACGTTCGTGCAGATGCTCCGCCTTTATTATTAATTACAGGAGATCGTGAACTGGAAATGCTTGGACGTTATGAAGAAAACGCATATATGGCCAGAATGATGAAACTAGTTGGGCATACGCAAACTAAATTATACGAATTGGACGGTTACGGCCACGGAATGACAGAACCTGGATTTCCGCTTCTGGTTAATGAAGTAAACCGAATTTTAAAAGAACATAAAAAATAATCACTAAATAAAAATTCCACGGCAATGGAGACACAACTATTAATTATACCAGGACTTGGAGATTCTGGAGAGAAACACTGGCAAACCTTTTGGCATAAAAAATTCGAAAACTCAATTCGCATTGTTCAAGACAATTGGGATGAACCAATTCTAAGAGAATGGCTTGAAAGATTAAATGAGAATATCTTAAAACTTGACAAACCCACTATTTTAGTGGCGCATAGTTTGGCGGTTTCATTGGTTCTGCATTGGGCTGAAAAAAATAAAAACCCGAATATAATTGGCGCTTTTTTGGTTGCTCCTGCAGATGTTGATTCACCTCAACATACACCAGAATGTACAAGGAATTTTTCACCGATTCCGCTTTACAAATTACCTTTTCCGTCTGTAGTAGTTGCAAGCGAAAATGATCCTTATGCTTCTTTTGAAAGAAAAAAACTTTTCGCTGAAAAATGGGGAAGCGATTTTGTAAATATCGGGCAGCAAGGACACATTAATTCTGATTCTGATCTAAAATATTGGGAAGAGGGACAGGAAATTTTACAAAACCTGATTAAGAATATAATTCCAAAATAAACATTAGAAATCTTCTATGAAAAAATTCTTTTTAATCGCATTATTAATTACAAACTTATGTTTCTGCCAAAACAATGAAGACAATGCATTTGAAACCAATTATAAGCTTTTATTAGAGAATCTCACAAATCAAAATTGGCAAAAATCTCAGGATTTGGCTAAGAAACTTCTTGACATTACAGAACCTATCGATTCTATGCAAATACAGAAAGAGGTTATAAGATATATGTACATTTATTCAACAGCCGGTCTTTTAAACGAAAAGCAATTAACCCAAAAAGAAGCTCTGAAAAAAGTGCTTTTTCTGAAATCAAAACAAATGATTATGCCTTCACATTTATTCAACAACAATTGTTATGTCAATTGCACAAACCTGAAAGATGATGAACCTAATACGTTTTTTACAGGAGTAAATAATACTCAGGGAACTCAGATTTTTTCGTTTGAGTATGTACAAATTGCAAACGGAATCAAAGAATCTGTAACTGAATTAGAAGGAAAATATATCCAGTTAAGAGGACAATTAAATGAAATCACAGTCGAAGGAAATCTACTTCCGAGATTCAAACTAAAATTTATAAATGGTGATTATAAAATAAAAAGCCGGTAAAATTTTACTGGCTTTTATTCCATAATAAATTATCCAATTCTTAATCCATTTGGAATCTTAAAATCAGGAGCCAATAAAATTACGTCTCCCTCCTCGCCTACGGCACCAAGAACCAGACATTCACTCATAAACTTCCCAATTTGTTTTCTTGGAAAATTGATAACCGCAACAATCTGACGATTTACTAAATCTTCTTTCTGATATCTTTTGGTAATTTGTGCCGATGATTTTCTAATTCCGATTTCTGAACCAAAATCAATTGTCAGCTGATAGGCTGGCTTTCTAGCTTCAGGAAAATCGTTTACTTCTAAAATTGTTCCAACGCGCATATCGGTGCGCTCAAATTCATTCCAGGTTAAATCCATTTTTAAATTGTATTATTTACAAACCTATAAATTTTGTAATTAATGAGCCTAATTCTATAACCTATTTCTTTTGCTTTAAATCTAATTTTACGAGAAGAAAAATAAAAACACTTACGTAAAAAAAATACAACATGGAACATACTGAACCAAATGCATGCATGTCAATTAAAGATTTTGAATCTAATTTAAAACAGGTTCACACAGATAAATATATAGAAACTGCTCAAAATGTAAGACTTTATGTGAAGGATTATGGTCAAGGGAAACCTGTAATCCTGATTCATGGATGGCCTCTTTCTAACGAAATGTGGGAATATCAAATTGATCATTTAGTACAAAACAATTGTCGTGTAATTGCCTATGATCGACGCGGATTCGGAAAATCTTCTCAGCCTTGGGATGGTTACGATTATGATACTTTGGCTGATGATCTAAAAGAAATTATCGAGCAATTGGAATTAGAAAATGTTACTCTTGTAGGTTTTTCTATGGGTGGCGGCGAAGTGGTTCGTTATTTTAGCCGTCACGGCGGAAAAGGAGTTACAAAAGCAGCTTTGATTTCATCAATTATTCCATTTCTATTAAAAACTCATGATAATCCTGACGGACATCCAAAAGAGAAAAGTGAAAACACTGCTGCAGCAATAAAAGAAGACAGGATAGGATTTATTGATAATTTTGGAAAAACGTTTTTCGGGGTAAATATTATCAACAAGCCTTTAAGCACACCTTTATTAGAATATTACAGAGCTTTATGTTCGGTGGCTTCTCCTAGAGCTACTTTAAAATGTGCTGAATCTTTTTCTTATACCGATTTTAGAGATGAATTAGATTTTATAAAAGTTCCAACCTTGATTATTCACGGTGACGATGACAAAATCGTACCTATTGATCTTACTTCTAGAAAAGCGGCAAAATCTATACCAAACAATACTTATATCGAATATGAGGGAGCGCCTCATGGTCTTTTTTATACAAATAGAGAAAAACTAAACGAAGATTTACTAGAATTTTTGAATTCATAAAACTTAAAAAAGTATCCAAAGAAGCAAGCTGGATCAGCTAACTGCTTTCTTTGGATATTTTTATTCTTGTGCGCTTTTATTTACAGTTTTTTAAAGCTATTTTTGGGAATCAAATTTCGGATAAAATGGCACGAACTGAATCAACAATGCTTCCACTAGGAACACTTGCACCTGATTTTTATTTAAAGGATACCAACTCGAACAATACTTTTTCTTTTGACGATTTAAAAGGTTCTAAAGGCACTTTAGTTATGTTCATCTGCAACCATTGTCCGTTTGTGCATCACGTCATTAAAGAAATTGTAATGATTGCCAATGATTATCGCGTTCAAGGAATTGGAGTAATCGCGATTTCTAGTAATGATGTTGTAAAATATCCACAAGATGGCCCAGAATTAATGGCTGACTTTGCAATAGAAAATAAAATTGATTTTCCTTATTTGTATGATGAAAGCCAAGAAACAGCAAAAGCTTATCAGGCGGCTTGTACTCCAGACTTCTACTTGTTTGATAATCAAGACAAATTATTTTATCGCGGTCAGCTAGACGATTCAAGACCAGGCAACGGAATTCCACTTAGCGGAAGCGATCTTAGAGGTGCGATTGATGCCTTAATTTACAATAGAAGTTTAAAAGAACCACAGAAACCAAGTTTGGGCTGTGGCATTAAATGGAAGTAAAACCTCACTAAATTGAAAAAGATTACTTATCTTTGCAGTTCAATTTAACAATCCTTATGGGAAATATAATATCACATACAGCCGCTACGAAGCCGTTTTGCATAGCAAAACCGATTCCTGCTGTAATTATTTCGCATAATAAGGCCTTTATTAATTAGGCCTCCGTCTACTTCACTTTTTTCTTCTTTTTGACGGAGGATTTACATCAGCTTAAACATTTCCTTATTTGACAAAAATCATTTTTGATCAGATATTTTTTTGTTTTTCCAGATTAAACATTTCGATTCTGTCTTTTTTAAGACTCTGAAATTTTTCGTTTGTAAATTATTCTAAGAAGAAAAAATCATTTAAAATTTAATAACAATAAATTCAATATAGATATGAAACCAACACCCACTTTCTGTAAATCAGATTATCAATTTTTAAGAGAATTGATTTTAAAAAGTAAGAACTCAACAAATACTAAAGAAGCCAATCAGCTTTCGCAAGAACTAGATCGTGCTGTAATTAGTAAAGAAAGTGAACTTGACAGTTCGGTAATCAGAATCAATTCATTTGTAACGATAGAAGATGTAAAAGCTAAAAAACAAATGAAAATTCAAATCGTTTTACCTTCTGCTGCAGATGTAAAACAATCTAAAATCTCAATTCTAGCACCTTTAAGCGTTGCCATTATTGGTTTTAAAGAAAATGACGAAGTAGATTGGGAATTGCCTGCTGGAATCAAAACTTTAAAAGTAATAGCTGTAGACAATTCGGCTGTACATCATTCCTAAATTTTAAAACACCTCATTATGTGACGGTGTTTTTTTTATATCTATTTGAAAATAAAAAAAACTGTTCTATCGAACAGTTTTTTTTATGCTTATTACTCAAATCAAAATTACAATTGTGAATCAATATAATTTGTAATTGAAGCCATTTGAGTTTCGTCTAATTTTGCTTTTTTACCCATTCTTACCAAAATCGGCGTCCATTCTTCTTTTGTGAATTTTTTAGGTTCAAACAATTTGTGACATTTTGCACAATTATTATCATACAAATTTTTGCCTGCTTCTAATTCAGGTGTCAAAGCAACCGTTTTTGGAGCTTCAGCAGTAGTTGCTGCAACTGCCGTTTTTTTAGTGCCACATGCCACTGCAAACAACGCTACGGTCATTAAACTTAAAATCGTTTTTTTCATTTCTTGGTTTCGTATTTTTTTAATTCAAGTAAATATAAAAAAAATCCCATACGCCGTGGCATATGGGATTATTATTTAAAACAATGCTAAATTGCTTCTAAACTCTTATTTTACGTCCATTAATTCAACGTCAAAAATTAAAACAGCATTTGGTGGAATAACTCCTCCAGCTCCAGATGGTCCGTAAGCTAAATCAGATGGAATTACAAAACGAGCTTTGTCTCCAACTTGCAATAAAGCAATACCTTCGTCCCATCCTTCAATAACTTGTCCAATTCCTAATTTGAATTCGATTGGTTTTTTACGTGGGTAAGAAGAATCGAATACTTTTCCGTTATCTAAAGATCCTTCGTAGTGAACAGAAACAGTTTTTCCTGCTTCAGCTTTTTTACCTTCACCTTTTTGAATCATTTTATAACGTAAACCGCTTTCTGTTCTATCAAAACCAGCAGCTAATTGTTCCATTTTTGCTTCAGATTCTGCTTTTAAAGCTGCCTCACGTTTCATACGAGCACCTTTTAAGCCGATGAAAGCTTCAATTGCATTCCATTTTTGAGCTTCTTCTCCAACTCTAATAATTTCAACAGACTCTAAATTGTCACCTTGAGCAACAGCATCAACAACGTCCTGTCCTTCAACAACGTATCCAAAAACACTGTGTTTGTTATCTAACCAAGGAGTTGGAACGTGAGTAATGAAGAATTGAGAACCATTACTTCCTGGACCAGAATTTGCCATAGATAAAACTCCTGGACGATCGTGTTTTAAACTTGGGTGAAATTCGTCATCAAATTTGTAGCCTGGATCTCCAGTTCCAGTTCCTTTTGGACAACCTCCCTGAATCATGAAATCTGCAATTACTCTATGGAAAGTTAATCCGTCATAGAATTTTTGCCCTTGAGGTTTTACTTTATTTTCCATATTTCCTTCTGCAAGAGCAACAAAGTTACCTACAGTTCCCGGTGTCAAATCGTGTGTCAATTTTACTAAAATTGAACCTTTGCTAGTATTGAATTTAGCGTATATTCCGTTTTCCATTGTTGTTATTTTTTTATTGAACGCAAATTTACAATTAATTTCTTAATCAATTTGCGCTTTCTGTCTTTTAGATTTTGATTTGTAAGTAAGTCCGTAAATGGTTAATGATAGTAAAGATAAGACCATACAGCCAATTGTTACTGCTGGCCATCCGCCTAATTTCCATAATAACAAACCGTATGCAGATCCTGCTGCAGTTCCTAAAAATGTCAGCGACATAAATACGGTATTTAATCTATTTCTTGCTTCTGGCAATAGAGAATAAACCCTAGTCTGATTTGAAATATGAACACCCTGAATTCCAATGTCGATAAATACAATTCCAATTGCAATTCCGATTACGCTTTCAATAGCAAAATAAAAAATGATGAAGCTTATTAGCACTAATAAACAGCCATATCCAACAGCAATTCTCGAATTTCCTTTGTCGCCAAGCTTACCAACCAGAGGCGCTGCTAAAGCTCCAGATGCACCAACGATTCCAAACAAACCGATTGTTGCACTATTAAAGTGGAATGGTTCGCCAGAAAGCAATAATACCATTGTCGTCCAAAATGCTCCAAATTGAGCAAAACTGAAAACATTTATTGCTGTTGCTTCACGTAAAACCGGCTGGGTTTTTATCAGCGTAAATAAGGATTTAATTAATTGACCATAAGTTCCCTGAAACTGTGGCTTATTGTACGGAAACTTACTTTGAATTACAAAAAAGATCAGAAGACAGATTCCAGCTGCGATATAAAACATCGATCTCCAGCCTAAAACCTGACCAATAAAACCGCTTAAAGTTCGCGAAAGCAAAATTCCGACTAAAAGTCCGCTCATGATAGTTCCTACGACTTTTCCTCTTTGTTCGGGCGCACTCAAAGAAGCCGCTAAAGGCAGAATAAGCTGTGGTACAATAGATGTGATTCCGATTAGCAGTGATGCAATTTGTAAAACAAGAAAACTCTTTGCAGTTGCTGCAATCAATAAGGCAATTACAGTAGCAAAAGTGGTCATTAAAATTTGCCTTTTTCGTTCTATTTTATCGCCAAGAGGGACCATAAAAAATAGCCCGATAGCATAACCCGCCTGAGTTAGATATGTTATAGTTCCGGCGCTGGCTTCAGGAATTTTAAATTCGTTAGCAATTAAAACAATCAAAGGCTGGCAGTAATAAAGATTTGCAACTATAAGACCAGTGCAAACTGCCATAAACAGTACATTAGTTTTAGATAAATTCATGCTGCAAAAATACCACTCTAATCTTTAGCAAAACTTTAAAAAAAGTATAATTTTTAAGTTTTTTTTAAAACCATATAAGTGATATAAGCTCATTTAAAAATATCTTGGCGAAATTTATAGCCAAACTTAAATTTTCTTAAATCACTTATATGGTTATTTTTTATTAAGCTTTTAATAGTTCAAAAAGTCTTCTCTTGCAGGACTAAAAACATCTGTAAGCATGCCAGTTTCCAAACATACAACTCCATGAACAGCGTGAGGCGGAATATAAAAACTATCGCCTTCTTTTAAAGTCTGCGTTACTCCGCTGATTGTGACATCAAATTTTCCGCTTGCAATATAAGTAACCTGTGAATGATAATGATCGTGTAAAGTACCAATTCCGCCTTTTTCAAAATGAACGTTTACCAGCATCACTCTGTCGTCAAAAGCCAAAATTTTGCGTTTGATTCCTTCGCCTACTACTTCCCATTCGATTTCGTCTCCTTTTATAAATTGTTTGCTTGTACTCATTTCTATTTATTTTTAATTTTTTCAAGATCTTTTTTCATTAACGCTAATCCATCATTTAGATTATTCTTTTCAAAGAATCCTTCTAGTTCTTTCAACCTTTTTAGATTGTCATATTTAAATCCCGAATTTAATTTTCTTTGACAAAGCGAACATAATCTAATAGAATGAGAATCTGTTTCAGCCATACTATTAGTTCCATTCATAACACAATTAGCAACAATGCAATGATACAGACCAAACATATGGCCAATTTCATGAGAACAGATTTTAAGTAATCGCTCTAAAGCTAAATTAAAATCGGCTTCTTTTTGCATTCTATACATCGAACTTACTGCGATTTTATCTCTATACGATGCCAAACCAAAAACATAATTCCATTCGGGTTTTGGATATAAATCCTTTTCAGTTATTGCCATTAAAGCAATTCTTTTATTAGGATTTTCTTCTTTTAAAACATCAGTTAAAATATATCCTGCTAAAAACTGTTCTTGTCCAACGTCTCCCATTCGTCTAGCACGATTCGGAATAATATCATTTGAAACATTTTCTAAGACCTTAGTTTCCAACTGAAAAAATATTTGCAAATACTGACGAACTAATTCGATTTGTTTTATTTGCGTCGAATTAAATTTTCCAATTGGTTGCAAATAGATTATATTTTCTTCTTTAGTTGGAACAACATGTTTCGTGTTTACAAATTTTTCAAAACTCTGTCCTTTTTCATCATGAGAAAATAGCCAATCACCATAAGTTGGTTTTCCCAGCTTAACATCATTAACTTTAATATCTAAAAAATAAGGTTCAGGCAGTAAAATTTGTTGTGGAATTGATTCTGCCTTTGAATTTGTTTTTTCTTTTTTATCAGATTGACAAGAAAAAAGAATCACCACGCTCAACAAAAGAAGTTTCTTCATAAATTGAATTTACTTGATTAAGTTTTTCGAAATAAAATCACAGCTCGATTTTATCGAATCAAAAGAATTTGAAGCAAAATTATTCTCCTGTTCTACAAAAAAATAAACCATTCCAGATTGTTTTGCCACTGCGAAAAAGGGTCTAAAATCAATTGTTCCAGAACCAACTTCAGTATTCAAATCGCTATTATTCTTATCTTTATCTTTCACATGCCACATTTTGAAACGCCCTGGATTTTCTTTGAATAGTTTTAAAGGATCATTGCTAGAATGAACTACCCAGTATAAATCTAGCTCGAAATACACCAAATCTTTATCTGTTTCCTTTAATAAAATTTCGTAGCCTGTAACGCCATCATATTTCTTAAACTCAAAATCATGATTGTGATAAGCCAGTTTCAAACCTGCCTTTTTACAAATTTTTGCGGCTTCATTTATACGAGCAGCAATCTTTTTATAATCTGCTATACTTCTTCTAAAAGGTTCATCGATCCATGGAACAGTCAGAAATTCATTTTTAAGAACTTTTGCCGCTTCAATTGCAGCAATTAATTCAGCAGTATTTCCGTCATATAAAAAACTTCCCAAATTATAATGCCCGCTAACGGCTTTCAGTCCATTATCATCTAAAATCTTTTTTAATTCCTGAGGCGTTAATCCCCAAAACTGATCTTTGATTGAAAAACCGTATGTTTCAACGGTCGTATATCCTGCTTTTGCCACTTTTTCTAAAGTTCCTTTTACATCTTTAGGAAGTTCATCACGAAGCGTATACAGCTGTAAACCTATTTCTTTTTTATTCATAGTAAGTGCAAATGATGGCGAAGCCAAAACTGCTGTTGCGGCAAGGCCTGTGGTTACGATAAAGTTTCTTCTGCTAATCATTTTAATGATTTAAATTTCAGAAAGTAAATATATTATAAAAATTGATTCTTAAAGTTTTCTGCAAAGTTTTGAAGTGCATTTGCAGTTTGTTCCGAAACTATTTCTCCTTCAGCATTCACTTTTCCGCGTACGCCTTGAATCAGAAGTTGTGTGGTGTCATCAAATTTAGCTTCCAATGTTTTCATTACTAACATTAGCTGCTCGTGCCCCATTTCACCTGAAGCAGAAGCAGTAATCAAGCCTGTCTTTTTATTTGAAAAAATAGTGGTTGAAACACACCATTCTAAAGCATTCTTTAAACTCCCTGGAAGACTGAACACATATTCGGGAGTGCAAATGATAACTCCATCAGCATTTATAATTTTATTTCGAAATGAATTGATTTCTTGCGGAGGAGTATCGGTATCCAAATCTGGATTAAAATGTGGAAGATGCTCTAAATCTTCAAAAAAATCTACTTCAAATTCAGGTTTTAAGTAATTTGAAATGTATTTCAGAATTTTGAAGTTGCTGGAATTACTTCTCGTGCTTCCAGAAATAGCAAGGATTTTTATATTTGGTGAAGTCATTAAATAAACAATTCGTATTTTTAAATTAATTATAAAAATACGAATTGCTTAATGATATTTTTAAAAAATTATTTTGCGGTCAACAAATTCATCCCCTGTATTTTCTGAGAGTCAATTGCTTGTGGGGGATAATTTTGTTTTTCTTGTCTCGTTGATGTGACTTTGCCTTCTTTGCTTATATATACGTAATTGTAACGCCAATAATGCGATCCCGCCATTGCTGTTCCACTTTCAGAAAAAACCTGATCTGCATAAACAAAAATTTCTCCATCTTGTTTATTATCTAATGTCATTACTGGACTGCCTAAAGTTTTTAGCACTTTCAATTTGGTTTCTCCTACGACAACGGCAGCTGAATTGGCACTCGCACAGGCAATAAAAAATGCAACTACTACAGAAACTAATAATGTTTTTTTCATGATTAAGTGTTTGGATTTTAAGTTTTATTTGGTTGGTATACCTTGATAATAAGGAACGCAAGGATAATTAAAGTTAGCCTATTAAAATTTATACAATTCAACAAGTATGTTATATAATTATTACTAAAAGACTCAAAGCATTATTTGTATCTTTGCCAGCAAGAAAATTATCGAATAAAGATGCGAATTGACATTATTACTCTTTTACCTGAATTACTAAGAAGTCCATTTGAGGCTTCAATTATGAAACGCGCCATCGATAAAGGTTTGGTCGAAGTGCACTTTCACAACCTACGTGATTATAGCACAAACAGGCAAAAAAGCGTAGATGATTATCCTTTTGGCGGAGGTGCAGGAATGGTAATGACAATTCAGCCTATCGATGATTGTATTACACATTTAAAAAGCCAGCGCGAATATGACGAAGTAATTTATATGTCACCAGATGGGGAAACTTTAGACCAGAAAATGGCTAATAAAATGTCTATGTATGAAAACATTATCATTTTATGCGGACATTACAAAGGCGTTGACCAAAGAGTTAGAGACCACTTTATTACAAAAGAAATCTCAATTGGAGATTATGTTTTATCGGGAGGAGAATTGGGTGCCATAGTTTTGTCTGATGCTTTAATCCGATTAATTCCTGGTGTTTTAAGTGATGAAACCTCAGCTTTGACAGATAGTTTTCAGGACAATTTATTGTCTGGCCCAATCTATACAAGACCGGCAGACTATAAAGGATGGAAGGTTCCAGATGTTTTGACCAGCGGACATGCTGCCAAAATTGACAAATGGCGCGAAGACAAAGCGTACGAACATACAAAAAACAGACGTCCAGATTTGTTGGAAGGTCATTAGAAAAGTGTTCAGTTTTCAGCCGCAGTATTCAGCCTGATCAAACTGAGACTGAAAACTAGAAAAAAATGAATCTAAAACGTATTTATAATACTCGTAACTATATTGAGACAAATTACAATAAAATCATCTCAATAAGCGAGCTTGAAGATATTTCTAGTTACTCTTACAGAAATTTACAGCGCGTTTTTTATTCTTTGTTTCAGGAAACAATTGGCGCTTATCAAACCCGTCTGAAAGTAGAAATCGGATATAAAAAGATTTTATATTCTAATAACCAAATTTCAGATATTGCTCTTGAAGTTGGCTTTGCAGATGTACAGTCTTTTTCGAAAACTTTCAGAAAACACTTTAATTGTCCGCCTTCTACAGCGCGAAATCAGAAGGAATTACTGCTAAATGATTTTCATCCGCAAGAACCTGTTTATAATATTTTAGACCCCGAAATTGTTTTCATTCCCGAAATAACAGCTTATTATTCTAGCTGTAAAACCTCATATATTAATCCTGAGATAGAAACTCTTTGGGATACTTTGCTGAAAAATGAAATTACTGAACCTATTTCTGATTTCTTCGGTATTATTACAGACGATGTTCTAATTACCGAAAAATCAAAATGCACTTATGAAGCTTGCATCGTTAGTAAAACAACTATTAGAAATCTTCCAACAAAAAAACTTTTTGGAGGCAGATATGCTCGTTTTCTACATCACGGATGTTATGATACTCTAGAAGATACTTATCAGCAAATTTTTGGAGCGTGGCTTCTTAATAATGATATCGAAGTTTCTCATTTACCAGTTATTGAACAGTACATCAAAAACGATTTAAATTGCAATACGCCAAGTGAATATCTTACAGCTATTTATATTCCTCTTATTTAAATTGTCCATTTTGGACAACTTCGCAATTACTATTTAGAAATACTTTTGTCCCGTCAAGTTATCGATAAAAATGGCATTAAACATTAAAAATTAAATCAACTAAGATGGAAAAGCTTTTTTTAACATTATTCTTAATTCCTTTAATCTCTTCTTGTCAAGGGGATGAAATAAACACAATTACAGAAAAAATAGAAAATACGGAAGTTATGTACACCATGCCAGAAGAATCGGCTCCGCATGAAGGAACTTGGCTTCAATGGCCGCATCAATATCAATATGGAATTGATTATAGAAACGATTTAGATGCAACTTGGATTGCCATGACTAAATCACTAATAACAAGTGAAAAAGTTTTTATTGTCGCTTATGATTCTACTGAAAAAAACAGAATTGAAGCTTTATTGCAAGAATCAGGAATTTCATTATCGTCAATTGAATTTAAAATTTACAAAACCGATGATGTTTGGGTAAGAGATAACGGACCAATTTATGTAAAAGACAAAAACAATCAAATGGTAATTCAAGATTGGGGCTTTAATGGCTGGGGCAAAAAAGCAGCTTATCAAAATTGCAACACTATTCCCTCGCAAATTGCCACAGACCAAAAAATCGCGGTTTTAGATTTAAACAATATAATGATTAATGAAGGCGGAGCTGTAGAAATAGACGGAAACGGCACTTTAATGGCTACCAAAAGTTCAATACTAAATTCAAATCGAAACCCTTCAATGACGCAGCAACAAGCTGAGGCGAATTTTAAAAAATACCTTGGAGTGACACATTTTATTTGGTTAGATGGTAAAGCGGGTAGAGAAATTACAGACATGCATATTGATGGATTTGCCCGTTTTGGCAATAAAAGCACTATTGTAACAATGAATGAGAATGATTTATTGTATTGGGAAGTTCCACAAAATGATATTAGTACTTTATACAGTTCGAAAGATAAAAACGGTAAAAATTATACTTTCTTAAAACTACCATTGTCCAAAAATAATGTTACAACAACTTATGGTAAAAAACTAGGATACAAAGGTTCGTATGTAAACTTTTACATTGGAAACACTGTTGTGCTGGTTCCAAATTATAATGACCCAAATGACGTTGTGGCCAACCAACTGATTCAAAGTTTATATCCTACAAGAAAAGTAATTGGCATTGATGTCCGCAATTTATATGCAAATGGAGGAATGATTCATTGCGTTACACAGCAACAGCCAAAGTAAGATTTTAGTCTTCAGTCTCCGTTTAAAGTCACAGTGTCAAATGTTACAAACCTAAGACTAAAAACCTTTTTATCAACAAGTTAAAATAATTTACAATTTATAATTCATAATTTATAATTATTTTCTACATTTGCACCCGAATTTGACCAACCTCTGGCGAGATCCGTGAATGTTGCTCTAATATAAAAACCATAATTTAAATTATCATGGCAGATTTATTAAAATTCGTTCAAGACGAATTCGTTGCTAAAAAAGATTTCCCAGATTTCGGAGCTGGAGACACAATCACTGTTTTCTACGAAATTAAAGAGGGTGAAAAAACAAGAACTCAGTTCTTTAAAGGAGTTGTGATTCAAAGAAGAGGTTCTGGTGTTACAGAAACTTTTACTATCCGTAAAATGTCTGGATCTGTTGGTGTTGAGCGTATCTTCCCAGTAAACTTACCAGCTTTACAAAAAATCGAAGTTAACAAGAAAGGTGCTGTACGTAGAGCTAGAATTTTCTACTTCAGACAACTTACTGGTAAAAAAGCTAAGATTAAAGATAAAAGAAGATAATCATTTATCAAAATGTTATAAAAAACTCGTTTCAAATGAAGCGAGTTTTTTTTATGCCTGTTTTTTTTTAGTTTAACCAAACCCGACATTTTAGAAATCCTATTGGGTTTCAATAAAAAAACCGACACTTGTAAAGCATCGGTTTTGTATCTTAATAAAAAATCGGTATTCTATTTATTCAATAGTTTTTCTAAATATTCGATTTTATCTTTTTCTGCTTGCAACAAACGTTCGTAAAGCTTTTCTTTTTCATGAAAAGTTTCAATTAATTTATCCAATGGATTAAAATGACATATATTATGAGTGCCCATTGGCCCTTGATTAATACTATTGTCGTGAAAACTATTAAAATAATTAATCATATTGTCTTCTGAAAAACTTTTAATTGCTTCAACAGTTACACCAAGTGCTTTTGCAACTTCTTTAAGTCTTTCTTCTTCTATGGTTTCGCTGTTTTCCATAATCGAAATAGCCTGCTGATTGGTTCCTAAAGCCTGCGCCAAAGCTTCCTGCTTCATATCTCGAAGTTCACGAATACGGCTAATTTTTCGCCCTATATGATTTGGTTTTGTAAGTGTGCTCATAATTCAAAGATAACGATTAAGCGCAATAATAAACAACATGTAAAAAACATATTAAACAATGTATCTTATATTTGTTATATGCCTATTGCATTTGAGTCAAAAATACAATTTTTCAGACAAAAAGAATGTTTTTATACGCATGAAAATATTTCTCTTTTTCAAAATCGTACTCTTTACTCTCCGATTCATCAAAACCGTAATTTTTTAATACCAAAATCATCGATTTAGCAATTTAATGAGCTCGAAATAACAATCTGTTAATTTCATCTTTTCTCTGCAAAACTCAACCGTTTTCGTTGTGATTTTATTATATTTGCTCCGCTCATTTTGAGCCGAATATATCTTTTACATCGTTAACTCCTGACGATACGATTATAAAAAAAAAAGAAAATGAATAAATCAAAAATTTTTTACACCTTAACTGATGAGGCGCCTCTATTGGCAACTTACTCTTTGTTACCAATTGTTCAAGCTTTTACAGCAACAGCTGGAATTGAAATCGAAACCAGAGATATTTCGCTGGCAGGAAGAATTTTATCAAACTTCCCAGATTCTTTGACAGATGCTCAAAAGACTGGAGATGCGTTGGCAGAATTAGGTCAATTAGCGACTCAGCCAGAAGCAAACATTATCAAATTACCAAACATTTCAGCATCTGTACCGCAATTAAAAGCGGCTATTGCTGAGTTACAATCGCACGGATACAACGTACCAAATTTCCCAGAAGATCCACAAAATGATGCTGAAAAGGAAATTAAAGCAAAATATGCTAAAGTTTTAGGTTCTGCTGTAAACCCAGTTTTACGTGAAGGAAACTCTGATCGTAGAGCTCCAAGAGCAGTTAAAAACTTCGCAAAAGCAAATCCACACTCAATGGGTGCTTGGTCTGCTGACTCAAAAACTAAAGTGGCTTCTATGTCAGGCGGTGATTTTTACGGAAGTGAAAAATCATTAACTGTTGCTGAAGCTAATGATGTAAAAATCGAATTTGTTGCTAAAGACGGAACTACAACTGTTCTTAAAGCAAGTACTCCATTAAAAGCTGGAGAAATTATCGACAGTTCTGTTTTAAGCGTAAGCAAATTAAAAGCTTTTGCTGCTGATGTAATCGCTGAAGCTAAAGCTGCAGGAGTTTTACTTTCTGTACACTTAAAAGCTACTATGATGAAAGTTTCTGATCCAATTATCTTTGGCGCTATCGTTGAAGTATATTTTGCAGATGTTTTCAAAAAATACGCTTCTTTATTTGCTGAATTAAACGTTGACACTAGAAACGGTTTAGGTGATATCTACGCTAAAATCGCTGGAAGACCTGAGCAGGCAGAAGTTGAAGCTGCTATTGATCAAGCAATCGCAAACGGACCTGCTTTGGCAATGGTTAATTCTGATAAAGGAATTACAAACTTACACGTTCCATCTGATGTAATTGTTGATGCTTCTATGCCAGCAATGATCCGTACTTCTGGACAAATGTGGAACAAAGAAGGAAAAGCACAAGATACATTTGCTGTTATTCCAGATCGTTCTTATGCTGGAGTTTATACTGCAACTATCGATTTCTGTAAAAAACACGGTGCTTTTGATCCAAAAACAATGGGAAGTGTTCCTAACGTTGGATTAATGGCTCAAAAAGCAGAAGAATACGGATCTCACGACAAAACTTTCCAAATGAAAGCTGATGGTGTTGTTCGTGTGGTTGATGCAAACGGAAATGTTTTAATGGAGCAAAACGTCGAAGCTAATGACATTTTCAGAATGTGTCAGGCAAAAGACGCTCCTATTCAAGACTGGGTTAAATTGGCTGTAAACAGAGCTCGTTTATCTAGCACGCCTGCTGTTTTCTGGTTAGACGAAAACAGAGCACACGATAGAGAATTGATCGTAAAAGTTCAAAAATACCTTAAAGACTACGATACTACAAACTTAGATATCCGTATTTTAAACCCAGTTGCTGCAACTGAATTTACTTTAGACAGAATCATCAAAGGTTTAGATACTATCTCTGTAACAGGAAACGTTTTACGTGACTACTTAACAGATTTATTCCCAATCTTAGAACTAGGAACTTCTGCAAAAATGCTTTCTATCGTTCCGTTAATGAACGGTGGTGGATTGTTCGAAACTGGTGCTGGAGGTTCTGCTCCTAAACACGTAGAGCAATTTACAGAAGAAGGATACTTACGTTGGGATTCATTAGGAGAATTTTTAGCTCTTGGTGCTTCATTGGAGCATTTAGGACAAACTTTAGATAATTCTAAAGCAATTGTTTTATCTGAAACTTTAGATCAGGCAAACGATAAATTCTTAGCAAACGATAAATCTCCAGCTCGTAAAGTGGGTCAAATCGATAACCGCGGATCTCACTTTTATTTAGCATTCTACTGGGCTCAAGCTTTGGCTGCTCAAACTAAAGATACTGAATTGAAAGCAATCTTTACTCCAATCGCTGCTGAATTTGAAGCTAATGAAGCTAAAATCGATGCAGAATTAATTGGTGCTCAAGGTAAACCTCAAAACATTGGCGGTTACTACCAACCAACACCAGAATTGGTAAGCAAAGCAATGCGTCCAAGCGAAACTTTCAACGCTATTGTTGCTAAAATCAAATAATTCAGAATACATTTTGTATTTCTAAATAAGCAAAAGGACAACTAGCATAGTTGTCCTTTTTTTATCTTAACTTATGTTTAACAAAAATTCCGTAAGAATATGTAGTAAGAATTTGTTAACTATGTAAATCAAAATCAATATAATGATTACAAAAAATACCTGCACATTTTTTCTTTTTATTCTTACGATTTTCACCTCATTTGCGCAGGAAAAATTCACTCTTAGCGGAACTATAAGTGACAGCAAAAACAACGAAACTCTAATTGGAGTTTCAATCTATATTCCATCACTAAAAATTGGAACTACTACAAATGAATACGGATTTTACTCGCTTTCTGCCCCTAAAGGAGAATACGAAATTGAAATCAGTTATACCGGTTATCAAACCATTCAAAAAAACATTATTTTAAACCAGAATTCTAAAAGTAATTTCTCGATTAAAGAAGGTGGCGAAGAACTTCAAGAAGTCATTATTACAGAAAACAAAGGCAAGACAAACATCAAATCGCCAGAAATGAGCGTTAACAAACTATCTATTTCAACCATAAAAAAAATGCCCGTAGTTTTAGGAGAAGTCGATGTTATAAAATCGATTTTACTGCTTCCAGGCGTTACTAATGCGGGTGAAGGAGCTTCTGGATTTAATGTCCGTGGAGGCGGTGCAGACCAGAACCTGATTCTTTTGGATGAAGCAACCATATTTAATTCTTCTCACGTTTTCGGATTCTTTTCTGTTTTTAATCCCGATGCTATTAAAGATTTAAAATTGTATAAAGGCGGAATTCCAGCACGTTATGGCGGAAGAGCTTCTTCAGTTTTAGAAATTTATCAAAAAGATGGAAGCAGCAAAGATTTTCATATGAATGGCGGTATCGGTTTAATATCAAGCCGTCTGCTTGCTGAAGGTCCGATTGCAAAAAACAAAGGTTCATTTTTAATTGGAGGAAGAGCTTCTTACGCGCATCTTTTTTTAAAACTCTCTGAAGACAATAAAAATAACTCAGCCTATTTTTATGACTTAAACACCAAATTAAGCTATAAACTCAGCGATAATAACAGTCTTTATTTATCAGGTTATTTTGGGCGCGATGTTTTCAGATTAAATAAAAGCTTCACTAATACTTACGGAAATTCTACTTTAAATTTCAGATGGAACCATTTGTATTCTGACAAATTGTTCTCAAACCTCTCCCTAATTTACAGCGATTACTATTATGGTTTAGATCTTGATTTTGTGGGATTCAACTGGGATTCTGGTATTAAAAACTATAATATTAAATACGATTTCAAACATTATCTATCAGACAAATTAAAATTAAATTACGGAGTAAACGGAATCTATTATCAATTTAATCCAGGAACAATTAAACCAAGCAGTATTGATTCAGGAATCAATCCAGATCAATTGGATAAAAAATATGCTTTTGAGCCTTCTGTTTACATAGATGCAGAAAGTCAGCTTTCTAAAAAAATTACTCTCGCATACGGATTACGTTATAGCTTATTTTATAGATTAGGCGCTTCTACTATTAATTATTATGATAATAATCAAGCGGTTGTTTTTAATAATGATATGCAGATTTACGAAAAAGGAACACCAACCTCAACAAAGTATTTCAGCAAAAACAAAGTCATTCAGAGTTATGATAATTTTGAACCTCGTTTTTCTCTTTCTTACCAATTAAATGAAGAGCAATCTATAAAAGCGAGTTACAACAGAATGGCGCAATACCTTCAGTTAATATCTAACACCTCATCTCCTACTCCGCTAGATGTTTGGATGCCAAGTGATAATTATATCAAACCGCAACTTGCAGATCAGGTCGCTCTGGGTTATTTTAGAAATTTCTTTAATGATGCGTATTCCTTAGAAGTTGAAACCTATTATAAGAAAATCCAAAACAGATTAGATTATATAGATGGAGCCGATTTAATTGCCAACAATGCCATTGAACAAGTTATTTTAAACGGTCATATGCGTTCGTATGGTTTAGAGCTTATGATAAAGAAAAACAAAGGCAAATTTAACGGATGGATTTCGTACACGATTTCCAAATCAGAACAACAAACACCTGGAAGAACTCCCGAAGAAACAGGAATTAATAATGGTCAATGGTATGCTTCTGCATATGATAAAACCCACAATCTTGCCATTACCTCAGCTTACAACTTAAACGAAAAATGGTCATTTGGTGCTAACTTTGCTTTGCAATCAGGACAGCCTGTTACTTATCCGAATGGCCAATATGAATATTTAGGAATCACAGTACCGAGTTACGGTTTGCGAAATGAAAACAGACTTCCTGCTTATCATCATTTGGATATTTCAGCAACTTTAACTCCGAGCAAAAATAAAGATCGAAACTGGAAAGGCGAATGGGTTTTTAGTATCTATAATATTTACAATCGTATGAATGCTGCCTCAATCAATTTTCGTCAAAATACGGATACAGCTATGAATGAAGCCATAAAAACATCTATTTTCGGAATTGTACCTGCAGTGAGTTATAATTTCAAATTCTAAAAAAATCAATGTAAAAACTAAAAATATAAGTATGAAAAAATTAGTTTTTTTAATCGTGCTTTTCACATCGCTATTCTTCGCAAGCTGCGAAGAGGTCGTTGATGTTGATTTGGATACAGCACCTCCAAAATTAGTAATTGAGGCTGCTATTAATTGGGAAAAGGGAACAGAAGGAAATGAACAGACGATAAGACTAACTACAACGACTGGTTATTTTGAAAACGTAATACCAACTGTATCTAATGCAATTATTTATATAGAAAACAGCCAAAAAGAAAGATTTAATTTCATCGAAATTAAAAAAACTGGCCAATATGTATGCATAAATTTCACACCCGTTATCGATGAACAATATACATTAACCGTAATTAGCCGCGGAAATAGATATATCGGAACAGAAACTTTAAAATCAGTAGCGCCCATTACGCGAATAGAACAGAATAATCAAGGCGGTTTTACTGGACAAGACATTGAAATAAAAGCCTTTTATAATGATCCTATTGATGCAGATAATTTTTATTTATACAAATATGTATATTCTAATAAAATCAAATCAACCTTCTATGTAGATGAGGATAAATTTTTTAATGGCAATGAATTTTTCAGCCTTTCTGATGATGAAGATTTACAAATTGGAAATGAAATTGAAGTGACACACTACGGGATTTCAAAACAGTACTATAATTATATGAATATTTTGATCAATATTGCCGGAAGCACTTTTGGAGGACCATTTCAGTCTCCTCCAGCAACCGTAAAAGGAAATATGGTTAATGTAACTAATAAAGATAATTATCCGCTGGGCTATTTTTCTCTCAGCGAAACCAGTACAGAAAAGTACAAAATTCAATAATTTATGCAGCCTCTAATCAAAACCTTAAACGAAAAAAAACTTGTTGGACATTTTATCGAAATGTCTTTTATCGAAAATAAAACTTTTCAATTATGGAGCGGTTTTATGCCAAATCGAAAAGAAATAAAGAATGCAATTAATGCCAATTTATATTCTCTAGAAGTTTATGCAGAAAACCATTTTGAGAATTTTGATCCTAACGACAGTTTTCAAAAGTGGGCTGCAGTAGAAGTTTCAGATTATTCAACTATTCCAGAAGGAATGGAAACCCTAGTTGTTCCAGACGGTTTGTATGCGGTTTTTCTTCATTTAGGCCCAGCCTCAGAAGGACATAAAACTTATCATTATATTTTTGCAGAATGGCTTCCAAATTCTGATTACACGGTTGATGACAGGCCACATTTTGCAGTAATGAACGAAAGGTATAAAAAAGACGATCCAACCTCTGAAGAAGAGATTTGGATTCCAATAAAAAACAGAAATTAGTTATGGTACTAGAAACGCTAAAAACACTTTTCAATCGAGATTTAAGCAAATTAAAAAACGAAATTGAATCGTATCAAAATGAAAATTCAATCTGGGCAATTGACAAGGACATCTCCAATTCAGCTGGAAATCTTTGCCTTCATTTAATTGGAAATCTAAACACTTATATCGGTGCAGAAATTGGAAAAACTGGGTACGTCCGAAATCGTCCTTTAGAATTTTCTTTAAAAGACATTCCGAAATCAGAATTAATTCAGAAAGTTGAAGACACCATTTCAGTTGTAAACAAAGCTCTGGACAATTTAGCAGAAGCTGATTTAGAAACGATTTACACGCAGATTATTTTTGAAAAAGAGATGACAACTGGATTTTTCTTAATTCATCTTTCAACTCATTTGGCTTACCATCTAGGACAAATCAATTACCACAGAAGACTGCTAGATTTCTGATTCTAGATTGTAAACATTACCTTTGCAACACATTCAAAAAAACATACATGTCATCACATCATATAGTCCGCGACGATCAAGAACCTGCTTTAGTAATTGCAAATGGCGCAGCCTGCGATCCAGAATTATTAGGACAATTGTTAGAATGGTCACCACTGGTTGTCGTTTTAGATTCGGCTATTGAAAGAGTGATTGAACTAGGCATAAAAGTTGACGTTTTATTGGGTGATTTTGACCGAGGTTTTGATCCTGAAATTTACAAATCACAATTTCCTATAGAAATTGTTCATACTCCCGATCAAGACAAAACCGATTTGGAGAAAGCTTTTGATTATCTTATCGAAAGAAAAATTCCCGCCGTAAATGTCGTCTGGGCAACTGGAAGACGTGCAGATCATACTATTACAAACCTTACACAAATTGTTCGTTACCGAGATTTGCTCAAAATTGTAATTCTTGATGATCATTCTAAAATATTCCTTCTACCAACAAAATTTGAAAAATGGTATACTGCAAAAACACCAATTTCGCTAATTCCTATTGGTGTTGTAAACGGAATTTCTTCAGCAAATTTAAAATACGAATTAAACGATGATACATTAACAATGGGCTACAGAACCGGAAGCAGTAATTCTGTCGAAAAAGACGGAATCGTAACCATTACACATCGTGAAGGCGATTTACTTTTAATGGAATGTTTTGATTAGAAGCTATTTCCTGCTGTCCGCTATATCTTTTCCTGGCTAAAGAAGCCAGAAAAAGGATGCCGCTCCCATCAGGGCTAGGGCACTCATTTTCACAACAAATCTTTCTTCAAAAAAGGAATAACTATATTTGCAATCGAAATCAATGAAAATGAAAGCAGAAAACAATTCACAAAAAGACAATTTACACCCAAGAAATCTTCATCGAGATCGATATGATTTTGAAAAACTGATTTCAAATTGCCCAGAATTAAAAGCTTTTGTTTCCATCAATAAACACAGAATTGAAACCATTGATTTTAGTAATCCGCTTGCTGTAAAAACTTTAAACAAGGCTTTACTTCAAACCTATTACGATATTCAAAACTGGGATATTCCTAAAAATTATCTTTGTCCGCCCATTCCAGGACGTGCAGATTATATTCATTACATAGCCGATTTATTGGCTGAAAGTAACAATAATCAAATTCCCGACACTTCTTATGTTTTAGGATTAGATATCGGAACAGGCTCAAATTTAATCTATCCGATATTAGGGAATTCAATTTACAACTGGAGTTTTGTCGGAACAGACATTGACAAAAAATCAATTGAAAATTGCGCTAAAATTATTGAAGCCAATCCAGAATTAATCGATTCAATTAGCTTGCAACAGCAAACAGAACCTCGATTTATTTTTAAAAATATTATCACGCCCGAAGATCGTTTTACATTCACGATGTGTAATCCTCCTTTTCATGCATCTGCCGAAGAAGCAAATAAAAGCACTTCTAGAAAAGTTTCTAATTTAAATCCGAAAGAAAAAAGAAATGCAAATCCAGTTTTAAACTTTGGAGGACAAAATGCAGAATTATGGTGCAACGGCGGTGAAATCGGATTCATCACACAAATGATTTACGAAAGTGCCAAATATCCTTCTCAGGTTTTATGGTTTACAACTTTAGTTTCTAAAAAAGAAAACTTGGCATCGATTTACAAAATCCTGAAAAAAGTAAACGCTGTTTCTGTCAAAACAATCGAAATGTCGCAAGGGCAAAAAAACAGCAGAATTGTAGCTTGGAGTTTTTTTGAAAACACAAATTCTCAGAAACATTTCTTTTAACACATTCATTTCCAATACCAAAATCTTGATTTTATAATTTACTTTAAGTACATTTATTGTAAACAATTTAAAATCAAGATTATGGCAGAATATATTGGTTATCTCGCATCTGTATTTATTGTTGGAGGATTTTTGCTGAAAAACCTCAGAGCAATCCGATTTATTAATATGTTTGGCTGTATCTGCTTTGTGATTTATGGCATTTTTTTAAACGATTACCGAGATTTCAATCAATGGCTTTGGCCTGTTATTATTCCGAACGCAATTTTAGCATTTGTACAGATTTATTATCTGACATCCAAAAACGAGAAATCTTAAAATTATGATATTTTAAAATAAAATTCTGATACACCTTTCACTTACGCTACTCGTAACTTTAAGCCGAAATTTGAATTTATTGCCATGTTAAAACTATATTCCCGATTAGTTATTGTACTTTTTTTAGTGACAAGCTGTGCCTCAAAAAAGCCAAAATTTGAAGATTACGTTTTTAAAACCAAAAGCGAAGAAGTAAATTATCAAACCGCTTATGATAAAGCTCTGAAACTTTGGAACATTCCTTACACTGAAGAAGATGTAAAAACAAGTTACGGAACAGCACATGTTGTAATGGCCGGACCAAAAAACGGAAAAGATCTGGTTTTACTTCACGGAATGGATGCCAGTTCAACAATGTGGTATCCGAATATTAAAGCTTTCGCTAAAAATCACCGCATTTATGCCATCGATTTTATAATGGAACCCAATAAATCCAATTTAACAGCAAAACCGCTTTCATCAGATGATATTGTTGCTTTTTACAACGAAGTTTTTGCTTACTATAAATTAAAGAAATTCGATATTATTGGGGCTTCTCGAGGCGGTTGGATTGCGACATTATTAGCGATTCAAAAACCAAATTCTATAGATAAAATTGTTTTATTGAGTCCCGCGCAAACTTTCAAATTCCTGGATAAACCCAGAAAAACGACTTCAGCATTAATGCTGAAACTTTTTCCTAGTGAGAAGAAATTCAGTAAGACATTAAACACTTTTTCAACTCATCCTGAAAACATAAGCCGTATTTATAAAAGACAATTTTATTTGGCCAATAAATATGCAAAATCAAATTCCAGTATGCTTAAAATGATGCCTTTTTCAGATAAAGAATTAGAATCTATTCAAAATCCTGTTTTAGTTTTAATTGGTGATAAAGACGTCATTAATTCAGAAGAAAGTCTAGAACGGGCACAAAAACATCTAAAAAACAGTAAAACCAATGTTGTAAAAGATTCTGGACATTTTCTCACTATCGATCAGCCAAAAATTGTGAATGATGCAGTTATTAATTTTTTAGATTAAGAGTTTTTTTGCCACACATTTTACAAATGCTCTTTGCATTTGCATTGGTTTGATAAACAAAATTAGTGCAAATTAGTACAATTCGGAACAGACTTTAAACTGCTTACTTCCACAAACTTCGTATCTTTACAAAACCAAATTTTCAGTATACGCAAATGAAATTCCAAGTTTCTTCAGAATATAGTCCAAAGGGAGATCAACCTCAAGCCATACAAAAATTGGCACAAGGAGTGGTTGATGGAGATAAATATCAAACTTTATTGGGAGTTACAGGTTCGGGAAAAACTTTTACCGTGGCCAATGTAATTCAGGAAGTGCAAAGACCTACTTTGGTTTTGGCACACAATAAAACATTGGCGGCACAATTGTATTCAGAGTTCAAGCAGTTTTTTCCAAACAATGCTGTAGAATACTTTGTTTCTTACTACGACTATTATCAGCCAGAAGCCTTTATGCCTGTAACGGGAGTTTTCATTGAAAAAGATTTATCTATCAATGAAGAATTGGAGAAAATGCGTTTAAGCACAACTTCTTCTCTACTTTCTGGCCGTCGTGACGTTTTGGTTGTGGCATCAGTTTCTTGTTTGTATGGTATTGGAAACCCTGTTGAATTTCAGAAAAACGTAATTGAGATTAAACGCGATCAGGTTATTTCGCGAACTAAACTATTACACAGTTTGGTTCAAAGTTTATATGCCAGAACAGAAGCCGATTTTAATCCGGGAACTTTCAGGATTAAAGGAGATACGGTTGAAGTTTATCCAAGTTACGCAGACGATGCGTATCGAATTCACTTTTTTGGAGATGAAATTGAAGAAATCGAATCATTTGACGCCAAAACTTCTCATGTAATAGAGAAATTTCAAAGACTTACTATTTATCCAGCCAACATGTTTGTGACTTCTCCAGAAGTTTTACAAGGTGCGATTTGGCAGATTCAACAGGATTTGGTGAAACAAGTAGACTATTTTAAAGAAATAGGAAAACATCTGGAAGCCAAACGTTTGGAAGAAAGAACCAATTTTGACTTAGAAATGATTCGAGAATTAGGATATTGTTCTGGAATTGAGAATTACTCAAGATATCTTGACGGACGTGAAGCGGGAACGAGACCTTTCTGTCTGTTAGATTATTTTCCAAGCGATTATTTGATGGTTGTTGACGAAAGTCACGTAACCGTTTCTCAGGTTCATGCCATGTATGGAGGTGACAGAAGCCGAAAAGAAAACCTAGTAGAATATGGTTTCCGTTTGCCTGCTGCAATGGACAATAGACCTTTAAAATTTGAAGAATTTGAAGCGTTGCAAAATCAGGTAATTTATGTTTCTGCTACTCCTGCCGATTATGAATTGCAAAAATCGGATGGTATTTATGTAGAACAGATTATTCGTCCGACCGGATTATTAGATCCAATTATTGAAGTTCGTCCAAGTTTAAATCAGATTGATGATTTGATTGAGGAAATTCAAGTTCGATGTGAATTGGACGAAAGGGTTTTAGTGACTACTTTAACCAAAAGAATGGCTGAAGAATTGGCTAAATATTTAACGAAAGTAAATATTCGATGCCGTTACATACATTCTGAAGTTGATACTTTGGAACGTATTGAAATTATGCAGGATTTACGAAAAGGTCTTTTTGATGTTTTAATTGGAGTAAACTTGCTTCGCGAAGGTCTGGATTTACCAGAGGTTTCACTTGTTGCCATTTTAGATGCCGATAAAGAAGGTTTCTTGAGAAATCACAGATCTTTGACGCAGACAATTGGTCGTGCGGCGAGAAACTTAAATGGTAAAGCCATTATGTATGCTGATAAAATCACAGCCAGCATGCAGCGAACGATTGATGAAACAGAATACCGAAGAACCAAACAGATTAATTTCAACGTTCAAAATAATATCGTTCCGCAAGCTTTAAACAAGAAAATCGAAAGCGCTTTTACCAAAAACCCATTGGTTGAATATGAATTAGGGCATCCTATTCCTGTTGCGGCTGAGCCAGAAACAGCTTATTTGTCTAAAACTGAATTGGAGAAAATGATTCGCGAAAAGCGTAAAACAATGGAAAAAGCAGCTAAAGAATTAGATTTCTTGCAAGCGGCTAAACTTCGCGATGAAATTAAAAAACTACAGGAACAGCTAGCTTAATTGTGCTGTTCCTGAAAAATTTCTAGTAAGACTATTGGATTGATTATTGTATTTGGTGCTTTTTTCATCATTTCTAAAACTCGTTTTACCGCAGAAAGATTCAATCCCATCTGTAAAGCAATTTGCTGAATGGCTTGAAACTCTCTTTCGTGCAAAACCCCATCGCAATGCATTAACAAAGCCAATCTATAAAACTGATTGATACGTTGCATCTCAGATGGAATTGGCAATGATTTTGTTTCCTGATGAAATAAATCCTGAAATTCTTGTTCGCTAATATTCAATTCAAAAGCTACAAGTCTTAAAAATTCTAGTTCGCGTTTGTGCAAATGTCCGTCTACAGTGGCGAGGGTAATCATTTCTAAAAGTAAACTTCTTTTTTCTGCTTCTGTATTCATCAATTTATTATTTTTAGCTAAAATATTGCTTTTAAATAAAAATACAAAACACGGATAATGAAGAGGATTTTCTTGGCGGTTTTACTTCTATTTACTCTTATTGGCAAAGCGCAAAGCACTGCTTCAAAAAATGTATCAACCTTTACAATTGAGGCACCTCAGTTGAATACTTCAAAAAAAATCTGGATTTATCTTCCTGAAAATTATTCTAAAGACATTAAAAAGAAATACAGCGTTATTTACATGCACGACGCTCAAAACCTTTTTGATGCCAAAACTTCTTATTCTGGCGAATGGAATGTAGACGAAAAACTGGACAGCTTAAAAGCTCCTGTAATTGTTGTCGGAATCGAACATGGAAATGATAAGCGCATTGACGAACTGACTCCTTTTAAAAATGAAAAATATGGTGGCGGAAATGCAGATAATTATTTAGAATTCATTGTAAAAACATTAAAGCCACATATCGATAAAAATTACAGAACCAAGACAAAAGCTAAAAACACTATTATTTTTGGAAGTTCTCTTGGCGGGTTGGTTTCTTATTATGGAGCATTAAAATATCCAGAAGTTTTTGGAAAAGCAGGCGTTTTTTCGCCTTCATTTTGGTTTTCTCCTGATATTTATACTTTCACCGAAAAACAATCCAAAATCAAAACTAAAATCTATTTTCTGTGCGGGGACAAAGAAAGTGATGACATGGTAAACGATTTAACCAAAATGAAACGTTTACTAGATACAAAACGCTGTTATTGTCTTCATCTTGATAAAATTAAAATTGTGAAAGGCGGAGAGCATAATGAGAAACTTTGGAGAGATCATTTTACAGAAGCAATATTGTGGCTAGGTTATAAATAGAAAAAATAAAAACATCGCATACCAATGAAACTAATTTTAAGAGAATACAATCTCAAACTAAAACACACTTTTACCATTTCGAGAGAATCTATAGATTTTCAGCCTTCATTAATTGTTGAATTGCAAAGCGGTGGTTTTTCGGGTTTTGGAGAAGCTACTTCAAACCCATATTACAATACAACTGTACCAATGATGATGCAGGATCTAGAAAAAATCAGAAGCATTATTGAAAATACTGAGAATGAAACTCCAGAAGTATTTTGGGCAAAAATTCATCCATATTTAAAAGACGATATGTTTGCTTTATGCGCTTTGGATCTTGCTTATAATGATCTGTACGCGCGTAAAAAAGGCAAAAAATTATACGAATTATGGAACTACACCACCGAAAGAAATCCAATGACAGATTACACAATCGGAATTGCCTCTATCGATAAAATGGTTTCTAAAATGCAGGAACTTCCGTGGCCGATTTATAAAATTAAATTAGGAACTAAAGAAGATATCGAAATTGTAAAAGCACTTCGAAAACATACCAACGCTATTTTTAGAATTGATGCCAACTGTGGCTGGGGCGTTGAAGAAACTATAAATAATGCAGTTGAATTAAAAAAACTTGGTGTTGAATTCTTAGAACAACCTATGAAAGCGGATAATTGGGAAGGTCATAAAGAAGTTTTCAAACATTCTGTTCTTCCTGTTATTGCAGACGAAAGCTGTATTATTGAAGAAGATGTTCAAAAGTGTCATAATCATTTTCATGGTGTAAATGTAAAATTGGTAAAATGTGGCGGTTTAACTCCAGGAAAACGCATGATTGAAGAAGCTAAAAAACTAGGATTAAGAACGATGGTAGGCTGTATGACCGAATCTACTGTTGGAATTTCTGCCATTGCACATTTGCTTCCTCAATTGGATTATGTAGACATGGACGGCGCGCTTCTTTTAGCAGAAGATATTGCGACGGGAGTAAGCATAAAAGATGGTGTTGTAAGTTATTCAGATCTTAACGGAACTGGCGTTACACTTTTATAAAAATGATAGTCGATAAATTTCCTGACCGAATTATTGAAATTGACCAAAAACAATATTTGTATTTTGGCGGAACTGCGTATTTGGGACTTCCAACAAATACAGCATTTCAAGATTTAGTCGTTCAGAATATTTTGAATTGGGGAACCACATACGGAAGCTCCAGAACGGCCAATATTCAATTAAAAGCATATGATGAGGGCGAAAGGTTTTTAGCGTCTCATATTGGCTCAGAAAAAGCCGTAACTGTTTCTTCTGGAATGCTGGCCGGAAAATTGGTTATTGATTTAATGAAAAAGCAAACCGATTGTTTTTTCCATTTGAATGATACTCACAACGCAATCCAAACCGAAAATAGTTTTCCTGTATTCCTGAATAGAAAATTAAACGATCAGCTGTTAGATTCAAAATCTGAAAAAATAACGATTTTAACCGATGGTGTTCCTTCTTTTGAAACAAAACCTGCCGACTTATCCTTTTTAGAAAAGATTTCGAAAACCAAAGAAATCACTTTAATTATTGACGAATCCCATTCTTTGGGAATCACAGGTAAAAATGGTTGTGGAATTTATTCATCAATTTCATTTCCTGTAAAAAGAAAAATCATGGTTTCTTCTTTAGGCAAAGCTTTTGGATTAACTGGTGGCGTTATTGCTGGCGATTTAAAATTTATTAATCAAATAAAAGAACAGGAAACTTTTACCAGCGCTGCAGGAATGAATCCTGCTTTTGTGCAGACACTCTCTGATGCTAAAGAAATTTATAAAGTACAGCATCAGAAACTGAACGAAAATCTGAGTTATATAGATTCAATTCTAATCAAAAATGACAGTATTCTATTTAATAAAAACTATCCTTTAATTTACCTTTTATCGGATGATTTAGTAGAAAAACTAAAACAGGAAAACACTATTATCGCAAGTTTTAGATACAAAAAAGAAGCTGAACCATTAAATCGAATTGTAATTACAGCCAATCATTTAAAGAAAGATTTGGATAAATTAGTTCAAGCCTTAAATAGTAAATAAAATAGCCACAAATTACACGAATTTTCATAAATTAAAATTTCAAATTGAATTAGTGGAAATTCGTGTAATTCGTGGCAAAAAAATAAATCGGCTAATTACTTTTAAAATGTACCTTTGCAAAGAATATATATTAAGTTTTACTATCAAGTAAAGATTGGAAAAACTTGAAACTTGAAACAAAAAAACCTGAAACAAAAAATTATGACAAATAACGATATACTTAAAAAACTTCGCGTGGCTTTGATGCTCCGTGATGACCAAATAGTTGAAATTTTAGAATTGGTAGATTTTAGAATTTCAAAATCAGAATTGGGTGCTTTTTTCAGAGCAGAAGATCATCCAAATTACATGGAATGTGGAGATCAGGTTTTAAGAAACTTCTTAAACGGATTGGTGATTCATTTAAGAGGAACTAAAGAAAACCCGAAAAATCCAAACGAAGTTTTGGCAAAGCACAAAGCTGAAATTCCGAAGAGAGAAACGTCTAAAGAAAGACCAGAATTTAAAGCTGCACCAAAAGATTCTGAAAAATACAGAGGTGATAAAAGTCCTTCAAAGTCAGGCCCATCAGCTGGTAAACCTAAGAAAAAATCATTCCCAAAAGGAAACGGAAAACCAGTTGTTGTAGAAAAAGTAGTTTTTAAAAACGGCAATAAGAAAAAATCATAATTGGGTGATTTTAACCGCAAAGAACGCAAGTTTTTTTTACTTAAAAGACTAAATATAAACGCAAAGTTCGCAAAGCTATATGGAAAAGCTTTGCGAACTTTATGTTTTAAAAAGATTCTAATTACGGTCTAATTTTCAAATATAGCCCGCGGTTTCAACCGCGGGGACGCCCAGAGATGCATTACGTGACATACATTGTGTACCCCTGGTTGAAACCACGGGCTATATCGAAATAAAAATCGAAAAATTTTATTGTTTTAGCTTTGCGAACTTTGCGTTTATATTCTCAATCCTAAATAAAAAATCCTTGCTCCCGATAGCTATCGGGATTGCAGTAAAAAAAATCTATATCTTATTCTCTTCTATTTTATCAAAAAAGGCATCTTTAAACGTTGCTCCAATCGGCAGTTCTTTTCCATTTACAAAAACAGAAAAATTATCCGTTGATTCGATATGTTTCAAAGAAACAACATGCGATTTATGAATCTGAATAAATTCATTTTCTGGAAGAGATTCAATTACATTTTTCAAAGATGAATGCGTGATTATCTGCTGTTTTGAAGCATGAATGCAAACATAATTCTGAAGGCTTTCTATATATAAAATGTCCCTCAAAAATACTTTCTGAAATTTATTTTTCCCATCTGTTTTAACAAAAAGAAAATCAGGCAGATTACTTTGATTTGAAACTACTGTCTTTGGTTCTGAATTCAGTTTTGAAACAGCCTGATAAAAACGTTCAAACGAAATGGGTTTCAATAAATAATCAACTGCGTTAAGTTCAAAACCTTCTAAGGCAAAATCAGGATAGGCGGTTGTAAAAATGACTTTTATATTTTTCGAAATGATTCTAGAAAGCTGTAATCCTGTCAATTGAGGCATTTGAATATCTAGAAAAATCACATCTACAGAGTGCGTATTTAAAAATTCTAATGCTTTTAAAGAATCATTAAAAACTCCAGCTTTTTCTAGAAAATTTACTTTTCCGATATAATTTTCCAATATTCTAGTTGCAGGCGGTTCATCGTCTACAATAATGCATTTAAAAGCCATAAATTATTTCTTTAGCGGTATTTTTAAGTAAGTTTTAAAGGTATTCTTTTCTTCTGTTTTTTCAAGTATAAATTGATCTCTATACATGTATTCGAGTCTTTTCGTCAGGTTTTCATAACCAATTCCGGTTGACGAATAATTCTCTCCATCCACATTATAATTGAAAGTCGAAATCTCCAGAAATCTATCTTCTATTTTGATTACAATAAAAGCTTTTTCATTTTCATTATTCAGTTTCCCGTGTTTAAAAACATTCTCCACAAAATGAATTAAAGCTGACGAAAGGATTTTTTCATTTGAATATTCTCCTTCAACAGAAAAATCCAAATACAACTGGTCTTCAAAGCGTTTTTTCTGCAAATGAATATAGTTTTGAACAAACTGAATTTCTTTTGAAAGTATGGCTTCATCTTTATCTGTTTCGGTAATAACATATCGAAGCAAATCTGAAAGCACCAAAATATCATCAGCCATTTCATCTTCTTTCAAGACTAACTGACTGTAAAACGAGTTTAGCGTATTAAACAAAAAATGAGGGCTAACTTGCGCTTTTAGCATTTGAAACTCAGCTTTTTTATTCTCTAAAAGCAATTCCTGATTGTATTTCAGTGCACTTTGAAACTGCCAGAACAAATAACTTAAAGCACTAAAAATAACAGCCGGAAGCCCAAAAAATAAATTATCAAGAATGTAAAATCCCCATTCTAAATCGCCAACATCATAATTGTGCACTCCTGTAATTTGAAAAACAATAACTTCCTGAGTTACATAACGAACACCAGCAAAAATCACTAAGGAAATTGGCATGCTTAAAAAGTAAAAAAGTATTTTCTTTTTATTTAGAAACCAATCACAAAAAGTATAGAAATTTAATACGTAAACAATAAAGACGGAAAGAATATAAGTTGATGTAAGCCAAAAATAAAGTTTGGTATGCTTCTCAATTGCTACTTTATTGTTTATTCCGTAATCCCAAAGAAAATAGGTTAAAAACAATCCGAGAAAAAGAACAATATGGTAATAAAAAGGGATTTTGAGTTTCATAAAAATTGGTTATAACATCAAAAATACAATTATGACTTTAAACGAAAACGGTATTTTATATGAAACCTCAATTTTTGTATGATGAACCACTAAAAACTTTACATGAACATTTTGAAATGAAAATTTGGATGGTTGGTCAATAGAAATTCAGCATTCATCAAAAACGAAAACGAACCGTTAAATCTACGTATACATTTGCAATGAATTTAAAACAGAATCATCATGCAAAAAATTATTGTATTACTAGCTCTAATAACACTTAACATCACTTCTGCTCAACAAGCTAAGAAAAAACAAATTTTATTAATCGGAACTTTTCATTATGCAAATCCAGGTCATGATGTTGCCAAGATAAATACTTTTAATGTAATGTCTGAGAAAAGCCAAAAAGAGCTCGAAATAATGAGTGACAAAATCAAGAAATTTGGTCCTGATAAAATTTTTGTAGAATGGAAATTTGCCAAACAAGCTGATTTAGACAAGTATTACAACAAAAACACTGATAGTATACTCAAAAAAGATTCAAATGAAATTGCTCAATTAGCATTACGCACTGCTAAAAAAATGAATCACAAAAAAATGTACGGAATTGACTATCGCACTCGTTTTCCTTATGATAGTTTAATGATGTCAATGGAAAAAGCGAATCAGAAGGATTTAATAAAAAAAACTACTGAGTCAACAGAAAGGTTTCAGAAAGAAAACAATGAAAGAATGGCAAAAAGCTCTCTTACCGATCTTATGCTTTATTATAATAAAAAGGCAACTAATGAAGATAATATTCAATGGTATTTAGAAGTAGCCAATAGAGCTGGAAATCCAGACGATTTTACAGGAGCTTCTTTAGTCTCAAATTGGTACAAAAGAAACCTTTACATGTATTCTTTGGTTCAGAAATTAACCGAAAGTACTGATACTAAAATAATGGTTTTGCTTGGAGCTGGACACGCTGCAATGCTGAGAGAATTTCTAGCACATGACCCAGAATTTGAAATCGTTGAATTGGCTACTGTTTTGAAATAATTTTTTAAACCGCAAAGCACGCAATCCCGATAGCTATCGAGATACGCAAAATTCGCAAAGTCTTTTTAGCCACAGATTACACAGATTAACACAGATTTTAAAAAATCATTCTAATCCTAATAATCTGTGGCTATATCTTTTGCAAGCTGCTAAAATTTTTGTCTCCCGCAGATTTTGCAGATTCAGCAGATTTATCTTTTTCTTTATCATTAAAAATCTGCTCAATCTGCGAGAGAAAATTTTTTAAGCATATTATTTTATTGTAGAGAATCACTGCAGTGCGTCTATACAATACGCAAACTTTACAAAAACAAAAAACCATTCCTTTCGGAATGGTTTTTCTATATAAATTGATTTCTTATTTAATTAAGAAAGAGCAGCTTTAACTTGATCAGCAGCTTCTTGGAATTGAACTGCAGATAAGATTGGCATACCAGAGTTGTCAATTAATTCTTTTGCAATTTCAGCATTTGTTCCTTGCAAACGAACGATAATTGGCACATTGATAGCGTCACCCATGTTTTTGTAAGCGTCAACAACACCTTGAGCAACACGGTCACAACGAACGATACCTCCGAAGATGTTAATTAAAATAGCTTTTACGTTTGGATCTTTCAAGATAATTCTGAAAGCTGTTTCAACACGTTTAGCATCAGCAGTTCCTCCTACGTCAAGGAAGTTAGCAGGCTCAAAACCAGCGTATTTAATTAAATCCATAGTTGCCATTGCAAGACCAGCTCCGTTTACCATACATCCTACAGTACCGTCAAGGTCAACATAGTTTAGACCAACTTCTTTAGCTTCAACTTCGATTGGATTCTCCTCACGGATATCTCTCATTTCAGCATATTTAGGTTGTCTGTATAAAGCGTTATCGTCGATGTTAACTTTAGCGTCAACAGCTAAGATTTTGTTATCAGAAGTTTTAAGAACTGGGTTAATTTCAAACATAGAAGCATCAGAACCAATGTAAGCATTGTAAAGTGCGTCGATGAATTTAACCATTTCTTTGAAAGCGTTTCCAGAAAGACCTAAGTTGAAAGCAATTCTTCTAGCTTGGAAACCTTGTAATCCAACAGATGGATCAATTTCTTCAGTAAAGATTAAGTGTGGAGTGTGCTCAGCAACTTCTTCGATATCCATTCCACCTTCAGTAGAATACATAATCATGTTGCGTCCTGTACCTCTATTCAATAAAACAGAAACATAAAATTCAGAAGTTTCGCTTTCACCTGGATAGTAAACATCTTCTGCAACTAATACCTTATTTACTTTTTTACCTTCAGGCGGAGTCTGAGGTGTAATCAACTGCATTCCGATGATTTGTTCTGCTAACTCTTCAACTTGTTGTAAGTTTTTTGCCAGCTTAACTCCACCACCTTTTCCACGACCACCTGCGTGAATTTGTGCTTTTATTACATGCCATCCTGTACCAGTTTCGGCAGTTAATTGTTTTGCAGCAGCTACAGCTTCAACCGCATTGTTAGCCACAATTCCGCGTTGTACGCGTACTCCGTAACTCGCTAAAATTTCTTTTCCTTGATATTCGTGTATGTTCATAATATAGAATTTGTCTGGTTCTGAATTTATTTCAGAATAAAAGTGCGACAAAAGTAACAAAATACAACTTAATAGTAAAATCTTTTTCAATTAAATAAATGTTATATATAGGTATTAGCCGTTGATAATTTTTCAAAGCAAACAAATCGTTAACGGAACAATTTGTTAATGTTAACACAATTCGCATAAAACGTTTGATATTTAACAAAAAATTCATTGGTTTTATTGGCCTGCCGACGATTTTTCCTAATATATTTTAAGAGTAATTATATTTTTAGCAATTCGGGATGCCTTCTATAATAATATTAATAATTAAGAACCCTTTTTCTAATATTACAGCAAAAATGAAAGCAAAATCACTATTTCAATACATTATGTTTAACGAAATCTTTATTTTTGTAAAAAAAATATCAAGAATGAGAGTTAAAGAACAAGGGCTTTATCTGCCTGAATTTGAACACGACAATTGTGGTGCAGGATTTATTTGTAATTTGAATGGTATTAAGTCAAATGATATTATTCACAAAGCATTAGACATCTTAATTAAATTGGAACATCGTGGTGCCGTAAGTTCTGATGGAAGAACTGGTGACGGAGCCGGAATTTTATTCGACATTCCTCATGATTTTTTTAAGAAAGTTTGTGACTTTGAAATCCCAGAAGCGCGTGAGTATGCAGTAGGAATGGTTTTTTTACCAAAAAGCAAAAACCAGGTTTCTTTTTGTATTAATGCATTTGAAGCTACTATCAAAGATCAAAACTTAAAGGTTTTAGGTTGGAGAGATGTACCTGTTGACGTTGAGAATTTAGGTGAAATCGCCGCAGAAAAAGAACCAACAATTAAACAAGTTTTCGTTTCTAAAAACGGACAAGATTTAACTGAACAAGAATTTAATGCAAAACTTTTTGCAGCTAGAAAAATTGCTGAACATGCCGTAAGAGGATCTAAAACCTCAGAAAGCCATATGTTTTATTTTACTAGTTTATCGACAACTACTATAATATATAAAGGTCTATTGATGCCGGAAGACATCAGCCGTTATTATATAGATTTGAAAGATCCAGACTTGGTGACGCGTTTAGCGCTTGTTCACCAACGTTTCTCTACCAATACATTCCCATCTTGGGACTTAGCTCAACCGTTTAGATACATGTGTCACAATGGTGAGATCAATACACTTCGTGGAAACGTAAGCCGTATGCGTGCTCGTGAAGAGCTTATGCAAAGCAAAGTTTTTGGCGAAGATATCAAAAAATTATTCCCAATTATCTTAGAAGGAAAATCAGATTCTGCTTCTATGGATATGGTGATTGAACTTTTATTAATGACTGGACGTTCTCTTCCAGAGGCAATGATGATGGTAGTTCCTGAAGCTTGGGAAAAACACCAAACAATGTCTCCTGAGAAAAGAGCTTTCTACGAGTACAATGCTTGTATCATGGAGCCTTGGGATGGTCCTGCTTCTATTCCGTTTACAGATGGTAACGTAATTGGAGCTTTACTAGACAGAAATGGTTTACGTCCTTCTCGTTATACATTAACTCATAGCGGATTCGTAATTATGTCATCTGAAATTGGTGTATTAGACATCGATCCAGAAGATGTAATCCAGCATGGTCGTTTGGAGCCAGGAAAAATGTTCTTGGTTGATATGAATGAAGGCCGTATCATCGAAGACGAGGAAGTTAAAAAAGCGATCGTTACAAAACGTCCATACAAACAATGGGTTGATGAAAACTTATTGCCATTGGCTAGTGTTCCTTACACAAACAATCCTACTCCTGTTGAAAAATTAGATTTCTTGACAAGACAGCGTTTGTTTGGTTATACAATTGAAGATTTAAAAACAATCATCAACCCAATGGGTAGCGACGGAGCTGAAGCAATCAGTTCTATGGGTAACGACACACCTTTGGCAGTTCTTTCAGATCAGCCTCAGTTGTTGTACAATTACTTCAAACAATTGTTTGCTCAGGTTACAAACCCTCCATTGGATGGTATTCGTGAAGAAATTATCACTGACATCAGTTTAGCGATCGGTGGAGATTTCAATATTTTCGAAATTGAATCTAAACAATGCAAAAAACTGAAAATCCAAAATCCGGTTATCTCTAATGAAGATTTGGATAAAATCAGAAATATCGATCACGCAGATTTCAAATCTGCTACTATTTCTACTTTATATAAAATAGAAAAAGGAGTTAACGGTTTAGAGCGTGCACTTGAAAAATGTGTTCAGGCGACTTTTAAAGCGGTTAATGAAGGATGCAACATCATCATTTTATCAGATAGAGGTGTAAGCGAAGAATTAGCTCCAATCCCAATGTTATTGGCTTGTTCTTACATTCACCACTCATTAAACATTTTACAGGTTCGTTCTAAATTCGGAATCATTATCGAATCTGCTGAACCACGCGAACCTCATCATTTTGCTTTATTGTTCGGATACGGTGCAAGTGCGATCAACCCTTACATGGTAAACGAAATCATTCACGATCAAGTTGAAAAAGGTTTCATTACAAAAGTAAAAGCGGATTATGCAGTTGTAAACTATAACAAAGCAATTGCTAAAGGAATCGTAAAAATCATGAACAAAATTGGTATCTCTACCTTACATTCATACAGAGCTGCTCAGATTTTCGAGATTTTAGGTTTAAACAAAACATTTACATCTAAATACTTCCCTTACACGCCATCAAGAATTGAAGGAATTGGTTTAATGGAAGTTGAAAAAGAAGTGAAGAAACGTTTCCAAAAAGCTTTCCCAAATTCAAAAATTGCAAACTTGCTTTCTCTTGAAATTGGAGGTATTTACAGATGGAGACGTGGCGGTGAAAAACACATGTTTAATCCAACTACGATTTCTAAATTACAGCAGGCAGTTCGTTTAAACAGCCCAGAAAGCTATAAAGAATATGCTAATGCTGTAAACGAACAAAGCTCAAACTTAATGACCATTAGAGGTTTATTTGAATTCAACAATTTGGACCCAATTTCTATTGACGAAGTAGAACCTTGGACAGAAATTGTGAAGAAATTCAAAACCGGAGCAATGTCTTACGGTTCTATCAGCCAGGAAGCACATGAGAACTTAGCAATTGCAATGAACAGAATTGGAGGAAAAAGTAACTCTGGAGAAGGTGGAGAAGATCCGAGACGTTTCCAGAAAGAAATCAACGGAGATTCTAGAAACTCTGCAATTAAACAAGTAGCTTCTGGACGTTTTGGAGTTTCAATCAACTATTTGACAAACGCCAGAGAAATCCAGATCAAAATGGCTCAGGGAGCAAAACCTGGAGAAGGTGGTCAGTTACCTGGAGAAAAAGTAGTGCCTTGGATTGCTGAAACTAGAAACTCTACGCCTTATGTAGGTTTGATTTCGCCTCCGCCTCACCACGATATCTACTCTATTGAGGATTTATCTCAGTTGATTTACGATTTGAAAAATGCAAACCGTGAAGCTCGTATCAACGTAAAATTAGTTTCTGAAGTTGGAGTTGGAACCATCGCTGCCGGTGTTGCCAAAGCAAAAGCTGACGTTATCTTAATTTCTGGTTACGACGGAGGAACGGGAGCTGCACCATTAACATCTTTGCAACACACAGGTATTCCATGGGAACTTGGTTTAGCTGAAGCACAGCAAACACTTATCTTGAATGACTTAAGAAGCCGTGTAGTTTTAGAGTGTGACGGACAGTTGAAAACAGGACGTGACGTTGCGATCGCAGCTTTATTAGGTGCAGAAGAATTCGGATTTGCAACGGCTCCGCTTGTAGCTTCTGGATGTATCATGATGAGAGCTTGTCACTTAAATACTTGCCCAGTTGGTATTGCTACTCAGGATCCTGAATTAAGAAAAAATTTCAAAGGAACTCCAGAGCACGTAATCAACTTCATGTATTTCATTGCTGAAGAGTTAAGAGAAATCATGGCACAGTTAGGTTTCAGAACTTTAAAAGAAATGGTAGGTCAGTCTCAAAAATTAAATGTAGACAAAGCGATCAAACATTATAAAGCTAATGGTTTAGATTTATCGACTATTTTATACAAACCGGAAAAAGCGAAAACAGAGCCAAATCATAATACAACAACTCAAGATCACCAACTTGAAAACGTATTGGATTTTGACATCATCAAAGAAGCGATTCCGTCTATCTATAGAAAAGAAAAAACAAGAGTAACCTTTAAAATTAAAAATACAGACCGTTCTGTAGGTGCGATTTTGAGTAACGAAATCTCAAAAATCTACGGAGCACAAGGATTACCTGATGACACTATTTTAGTTGATTTTGAAGGTTCTGCCGGACAAAGTTTTGGTGCTTTTGCAACAAACGGATTGTCATTTAAAATTCACGGAAACTGTAATGATTATTTAGGAAAAGGTCTTTCCGGAGGAAAATTAATTGTAAAAGTACCTCCTACTGCAACTTTCAAACCTGAAGACAATATCATTATCGGGAACGTTGCCCTTTACGGAGCTATTACCGGAGAGGCTTATATTAATGGAATGGCCGGAGAGCGTTTCTGTGTGAGAAATTCTGGAGCAACAGCAGTTGTTGAAGGAATTGGAGATCACGGTTGCGAGTACATGACCGGTGGTACAGTAGTAGTTTTAGGAAAAACTGGAAGAAACTTCGCAGCTGGTATGAGCGGTGGTGTAGCTTATGTTTACGATCCAAATAAGAAATTCGATTCTACAGTTTGCAACATGGAAATGGTTGCATTCGATCCAATGGAAGAAGAAGATCTTACGAAACTAAGAAAACTGATCAAAAATCATTCATTGTACACCAGCAGTCCATTAGCAAAAAGAATTTTAGCAGACTGGGAAAACCAACAACAGCACTTCGTAAAAGTAATGCCAACTGATTACAAAAAAGCATTGCAAAGAATTGCAGAAGAGAAAAAAATAGAAGAATTAATAGCGGGATAAAAATCAATTTCAAAAAATAAAATTCCAAATTCCAATGTCAATATCAATGGCAATGTCGTCCTGAGCGAAGTCGAAGGATTGGAATTTGGAATTTAAAGAAATTGGAATTTAATTTAAAAAGTCATGGGTAAAATAGGCGGATTTAAAGAATATAACAGAGCCGATGAAAGTAATTTAGCAGTAGCAGAACGTGTTTCGAACTACAACGAATTTACTATTCCGGTACCAAAAGATAAATTAAAAGAACAAGGATCAAGATGTATGGACTGTGGAATTCCTTTTTGCCACAGTGGTTGTCCGTTAGGAAATTTAATTCCTGATTTCAACGACATGGTGCATCAGGAAGAATGGCAAAGTGCACTAGAGATTTTACAATCTACTAATAACTTCCCTGAATTTACAGGACGCTTATGCCCTGCTCCATGTGAGAAATCATGTGTATTAGGAATCATCAAAGATCCAGTTTCTATTGAAAACATTGAGAAAAGCATCGTAGAAAGAGGTTTCGCAGAAGGATGGATCAAACCACAAGCGCCAAAAACAAGAACTGGAAAAACGGTTGCTGTTATTGGTTCTGGACCTGCAGGTCTTGCTGCGGCTCAACAATTAAACAGAGCGGGTCACACTGTAACTGTTTTCGAAAGAGACAACGCAATTGGAGGTTTATTACGTTACGGAATTCCAAATTTCAAATTAGAAAAAGGAATTATCGACCGTCGTGTAGCTATTCTTGAAGCAGAAGGAATCACTTTCAAAACGAATGTAAATGTTGGAGTAAACTTCAGCGTTGAAGAATTAAACCAATTCGATTCTATCGTCTTATGCGGAGGAGCAACTGAAAGAAGAAGTTTGCCAACTAAAGGAATCGAAAGCAAAGGCGTTGTTCAGGCAATGGATTTCTTAACACAACAGACTAAAGTTTTATTTGGAGAATCAATTCCAGATCAGGTTAAAGCAACTGGTAAAGATGTAATCGTTATTGGTGGTGGAGATACAGGTTCTGACTGTATCGGAACTTCTAACCGTCACGGAGCTAAATCGGTAACTAACTTTGAGATTTTACCAAAACCTCCAGTTGGAAGAAGCGAGTCAACTCCTTGGCCTTTCTGGCCGTTGCAGTTAAAAACATCTTCTTCTCACGAAGAAGGTTGCGACAGAAACTGGTTGATCAACACTAAAGAATTCATTTCTAACGATAAAGGCGAATTAACTGGATTAAAAACTGTTGAAGTGCAATGGAAAATGACTCCAGGAAACAGACCAGAACTAATCGAAAAAGAAGGTTCTGAGAAAATCTGGCCTTGCGATTTAGCTTTATTGGCTCTTGGATTTACAGGTCCTGAGAAAACACTAAGTGAGCAATTAGGAATCGAAACTGATATGAGAAGCAACTACAAAGCGCATAACTATCAGACAAACGTTCCTCATATCTTCACAGCTGGAGATATGCGTCGTGGACAATCATTAATCGTGTGGGCTATTTCAGAAGGTCGCGAAGCAGCAAGAGAAGTAGATTTATTCCTTATGGGATCTACAAACTTGCCTACTAAAGGAAAAGGAGATTTACCGAGTCTTTAGTTTTAAGGTTCTGAGATACTAAGATGCTAAGGTTCTAAGTTTTTTTTCCTTGCATTTAATCTTTATTCCGATAACAACATAACTACTAACAAACCCTTGAATTTATATTCAGGGGTTTTGTTTTTTTTAGCCACAGATTTCACAGATTAAATGGATTTTTTCTGTTGCCACAAATTACGCGAATTTTCACTAATTTTTCTTTTCTCTTTGGCTTCAATATTCAAATATAGCCCGTGGTTTCAACCACGGGAACACAATATATGACTAAGCTCAATCCGCAACGTTTCCTGTGGTTGAAACCACGGGCTATGTTTTAGCATTTTGCGAAAAATCTAAAAATTAAAATTTGTGTAATTCGTGTAATTCGTGGTAGAAAAAAAAATCTGTGAAAATCATTTTGATCTGTGGCAAAAAAATAATTTAAGCATCACGTAGAAATTAGAGAAATTCGTGAATTCGTGGCAAAAAACCTTTGTACCTTTGTACCTCTGTCCCTTTTAACCTCAAAAAAGGTTACAAAACTCCAAAAACACCAACTTTTTGTTCAAAATAAAACAATTTGTTATAATTTGTTATTTTTCTGCAAATTATTTGCTGATAGATAAAAGTGTAATAACTTTGCCCAAAATGATTTAAAAATGCAAGCAAAAGATTTACTGCAGTTAGCAGACCAATTTGGAAGTCCATTGTATGTTTACGATGCTGAAAAAATCCAATCTCAGTACAACAGATTAACTAAAGCTTTCTCTAAGGTTGAGAACTTAAGAGTTAATTACGCCATGAAGGCATTGTCAAACGTTGCGATTCTACAGTTATTAAAGAACATGGGGTCTGGCTTAGACACTGTATCTATTCAGGAAGTTTTATTAGGACTTCATGCTGGCTATGAACCCGAAAGAATTTTCTTTACACCAAACGGCGTTTCTCTAGAAGAAATCGAAGAAGTTGCCGCTATGGGTGTACAAATCAATATCGACAATTTATCTATTTTAGAGCAATTCGGAACAAAACATCCACATATTCCGGTATGTATCCGTATCAATCCACACGTAATGGCAGGCGGAAACGCTAACATTTCTGTTGGACATATCGATAGTAAATTCGGAATTTCTGTACACCAGATTCCGCATATCTTGCGAATTGTTGAAAATACAAAAATGAGCATTGTCGGAATTCACATGCACACAGGATCTGATATTTTAGATATCGAAGTATTCTTGTATGCTGCTGAAATACTGTTTGATACCGCTAAACATTTCAAAGATTTACAATTCTTAGATTTCGGAAGCGGATTCAAAGTACCTTACAAAAAAGACGATATCGAAACAGACATCGAAGAATTAGGTAAAAAATTATCAAAAAGATTCAATGCTTTCTGTGCTGAATACGGAAGAGATTTAACGCTGATTTTCGAACCAGGAAAATTCTTGGTAAGCGAAGCAGGTCATTTCTTAGTAAAAGTAAACGTAGTAAAACAAACAACATCAACAGTTTTCGCTGGAGTTGATAGTGGTTTCAACCACTTAATTCGTCCAATGTTGTACGGATCTTCGCATCATATTGAAAACATCTCAAACCCAAAAGGAAAAGAGCGTTTTTACTCTGTTGTAGGATACATTTGTGAGACCGATACTTTTGCAAACAACCGTAGAATTCAGGAAATTACTGAAGGCGATATTTTATCTTTCAGAAATGCTGGAGCATACTGTTTCTCAATGTCTTCAAACTACAACTCAAGATACAAACCAGCCGAAGTTCTTTGGAAAGACGGAAAAGGAATCTTAATTCGTCAAGCCGAAACTTTTGAAGATTTACTTAAAAATCAAATTCCGTTACCAGAAGAAATTGCTGCTACGGTTTAATAATAGAAAAAAAGAGAATATCACTTTAATCCCGTTTCTTAATTGAGGCGGGATTTTTTTGTTTTTTGTTTTTTGTTTCACGCAGATTCTACAGATTTTAGCAGATTTTTTCTATTGATACTAATAATCAGACTGAACGAAGTCGAAGTCTACACAAAGTAACCACACAGTTTTGTCATTTCTGTAAAGGTTAGATATTTCGGTAACAAAATTTAACTTTAATAAATTTTGTTGCGATGAGAAATAACAGTCAGGATTCAAC